>CALVME010000072.1 GCA_944342055.1 uncultured Clostridia bacterium
CGGGATTCTTTACAATATTCATCATCCTATTAATCCAGAAAATTTCAAAGGTACGGCACATGATTATGTTGGCATTATTAAAAAGATACGTGATTATAGTGAATATTAAAAAATAGATTAAGTAAACGTTCACTCAGTATTAATTTCTACTTTATTAGGAAAGCCAATGATTGTGAAAGTATTATCAATGTCTTTTTTGATTTGACATTAAAAGAGAAATAGTAAAGTCTCGAAAAGTTGGGGAAAAAAGACTTTTATATAGATATTCAACTTCAATAGTAATAAACAACCCTATGTAGTAGGGGTCGCAAAATTGGCAAAGGGGTTGCATTTCGATACTAGGGGGTCGCAAGTGCATCAATATTGGTCTTTCTAGCCAGAAAACACAGTCATTTCAGAGGGCTGTGTTTTTTTTGCGAAAACAAACGACGAGGAAAAGAAAGGCACGCCCGTACGCGCAAGCGGTTTGCGCCGTCACGCCCCGTACCGACGCAAGCCAAACGTCCCGCAGACAGCTCTCCGCTCGGCAAAAAAGGCGATCATTGCAGCGCGACGCGACTTTCCTCTTGTGTACAATTTCTTTGAAAAAATTTACAAAAAACGCTCTCTTTGACTTGACTTTATACAAGCGATCCGATATAATAAGAAAGCATTTTGAGTGCAGTTGTTTTGCGGATGTGGCGAAATTGGCAGACGCGCAGGTTTCAGGTTCCTGTGGGCGACCATGCAGGTTCAAGTCCTGTCATCCGCACCAGAAACAAACCGTGATATCGATACAAACGTATCTATGTCACGGTTTATTTTTTTGCCCTCGTTTTTCATCGCGTTCAGTCAGTCGTTCTGACGAACATTTGCATTTTTACAAACGCTTTTTGCGAACGTTGCGCTTCAAAACAAACCAAAAGCCGCAGGAAATTTTCCTGCGGCTTGAATTGTTTTCCTCATTTCGTTTCAAGCTTTCCGATACCGTAAGTGATCTGCATCAGACGCTTGTTGATGGGCGTCGGCGCAAGCTGAATGAGATATTCTCCGTCCTGCATGGTCGTCATACCCATGCTCCAGCCCGCCTGCAGGGTATCCGTGTTGTAGGTGATGAGCATGGGTACGCGCTCCCAGTCCCCTACCCCGTAATTGTAATTGACGTGATAATATCCGGGATCACGCATGCCGATGTGTTCGCCTTCGCGTTTCGCCGTGACGATGACCGTACCGTTCTCGCCGCCCTGCGGCACCCAAATGACGTAAGGCATACTGCCAAGGAACAAACCGTCCGCCGTCTCGACGCGCTTCCCTTCCAACAGCGGATCGCCCCAGTCGATTCCATCGTCGGAAAGCTTGTAATAAATGTCGCAGCAGGGATAACCGACGATCTCATACACCATGATGTATTTTCCGTTGCCCATGCGCGTCACGACGGGCATGCCGGGTCTCAACGTGCGGTTCGGGATGCTCACGGTATAGCTCACGTCTCCCCATGTCTTGCCGCCGTCTTCGGAGGCGATGATCGCCAGCGTCTGATTGAATCTCGGATCGGTATGCGGGCGCTCATCCGTGAAGGCGATCACGATTCTGCCCTTTGCGTCGAGATAGATGCACGGCTCCCATACGGGTCCGAGCGCGTCAAAGTTCTGCTCGACGGGGGGACCTCCCTTGACGACGGAGGAGCGGAATTCCCACGTTTTTCCGTGATCGCGGCTGATGTAGAAGGAGAGCTCCGTGGAGGTAAAGTTGAGCGGAACGGAGTTTCCGCTCATGACGATCGTCCCGGCGGGCAGATCGCCGCAGGGAACGGGCAATTCGTAAATGTGCGGCTGGAAGCGGATTCCGTAACCGTTCTGCGTGTCCTCGATCTGGCTGTAAGCCTCCCAGGTCACGCCGTGATCGCGCGAGCAAAATACCGGCACGACGGGCGGCTCTTTGAGCGTGGAATGATCGAACGTCGCGCGCAGCATGCCGTTCAGCTCCCCCGCATGATGCAATTCAATGACGCGCGGATACATGACGCCGGAAGAGTTGGAATACACTTCTTCGTCGCGCGGCGTAAACACGACGCCCATGTTGACGCGCGTAATTTTAATGGCCATAATTGTTTCCCCCAAGTTTTTCTTTCAGTATAACACAACCGAACGTCAATTTCAATAGAAAATAAAAAATTCAGGCAAAATTTGACAATTTTGCGCGCCGAAATTCCGAAGGCTTCCGCCGCCCCTGCCCTTTTCCGAAAAAGGATACCTTCTTTCCCTCCATGCCGCGGGCAGACATAAAATTTTTTTCAGATTCTACGCTTCGTGGGTGTGATTTCCTCCGCTTTCTGTTATAATGGGAAGCGAACGAGGAGGAAACATGGATCAGATCAAAATAGGAAAATTCATTCAGGAAACGCGAAAGGAAAAAAAGCTCACGCAAAAAGAACTCGCGGAACGGCTCGACGTCTCGGACAAAGCGGTCTCCAAATGGGAGACAGGCAACGGATTGCCGGAAGTGAGTCTCATGCTCCCCCTGTGCGAAATTTTGGAGATCAGCGTCAACGAACTACTCTCGGGCGAACGGCTCGACGAAAGGCATTACCAAGAAAAAGCGGAGGAAAATATCGTGCACCTGATAAGCGAAAAAGAAGAAGCCAAAAAGAAACTCGCCCTGTCGATCGCCGCAGGCTGCTCCTCCGTGCTTTCGGGCGTCACGCTCTTTTTGCTGGCGGGACTTCTGCCCATGGCGGTGTGGCTCCGCGTCCTCGTCGTTGCGATCGGCGTCGTCGTCACGGGAGCGGGCATCGGCGTCGCCTGCGTGCTCGACAGAGACGCGGGCGCATACGAATGCCCTTGTTGCGGGCATCGGTTTGTCCCGACCATGAAGGAATGCGTGATGGGGCCGCATACCATGCTCAAAAGAAAACTCAGATGTCCTGGTTGCGGAAAGAAGAGCTATTGCCGCAAGCGTCTGACAAAATAGCGCACAGGCGATCTCAAATGGCAACGGACTAAAACAATCGGAGCACTCCTGCATTTCGCGCAGGAGAAATTTTGCAATCCGAACGATCGTTTGAAAAGGGGCGCCCCGCCGTTGAACGGCGGGGCGCCCCCATTTCATACAAACAGATCGTCTGTTTTTAAGCGATCATTCGAGTTCGAACGCGCCCGTATAGAGCTGATAATACGTTCCGCGCTTTGCAATCAGGCTGTCGTGATCGCCGCGTTCGATGATCCTGCCGTGATCGAGCACCATGATGACGTCGGAATTCTGGATCGTGGAAAGTCTGTGCGCGATGACAAACGTCGTTCTGCCCGCCATCAGGCTGTCCATGCCTCTCTGTACCAAACGCTCCGTGCGGGTATCGGTGGAACTCGTCGCCTCGTCCAGAATCATGGCGGGAGGGTTTGCCACCGCCGCGCGGGCGATCGCAAGCAACTGGCGCTGACCTTGGCTGAGCCCTGCCCCCGCGCCCGTCAGCATAGTATTGTATCCGTCGGGCAAACGGCGGATAAAGTCGTCCGCATTGGCGAGCTTTGCCGCCGCGATGCACTCTTCGTCGGTCGCTTCCAGATTGCCGTAACGGATGTTGTCCATGACCGTACCCGTAAACAGATAAGTATCCTGCAGCACCATGCCAAGAGAGCGGCGCAGATCAGCCTTCTTGATCTTATTGATGTTGATCCCGTCGTAGCGGATCTTGCCGTCCGCGATATCGTAGAAGCGGTTGATGAGGTTGGTAATCGTCGTCTTGCCCGCACCCGTACTGCCGACGAACGCGACCTTCTGCCCGGGTTCGGCATACAGCGTGACGTTATGCAATACGATCTTATCGGGCGTATAGCCGAAATCTACGTCCACCATGCGAATATCGCCGAGCATCTTGGTATAAGTCGTCGTACCGTCGTGGTGCGGGTGCTTCCACGCATAGACGCCCGTGCGCTCCGCGCATTCGACAAGCTGCCCGTTCTCTTCGCGCGCATGCACGAGGGTGACATACCCCTCGTCCGTCTCGGAAGGCTCGTCGATGAGCTTGAAGATTCTGTCCGCGCCCGCAAGCGCCATGGAAATCATGCTGACCTGCTGAGAGATCTGCTGAATGGGCATGGAGAACGATTTGGAGAGAGACAGGAAGGCAACGACGACGCCCGGCGTAATGGCGCCAAACCCGTTGAGCGACAGAATGCCGCCGACAAACGCGAGCAACACATACTGCATGTTGCCGATCTGTCCGAGAATGGGCATCAGAATGTTGCCGTATTTGTTTGCCTTCCGCGAATCGCGGTAGAGCTGATCGTTTTTCTCGTCAAAACCTATTTCGGATTTTTCTTCATGGCAGAATACTTTGACGACTTTCTGACCGTTGAAGATCTCTTCGATGTAGCCGTTCACGTCCGCAAGCGCTACTTGCTGACGGATAAAGTATTTCGTGCTCTTGCCCGCGATGATCCGCGTGATGACGACGATGCAGACCGTGACGGCGACGACGAGCAGCGCGAGCAGGCGGCTGTAATACAACATGATGCAGAAAGAAGAGAGCACGGTGATCGCGCACGCGAACAGCTGCGGCAAAGCCTGCGAAATGAACTGTCTCAGCGTATCCGTATCGTTTGTATAGTGGCTCATGATCTCGCCGTGCGTCTTCGTGTCAAAGTAACGGATGGGCAGAGACTGCATATGATTGAACATATCATCGCGGATGGACTTCAGACAGCCCTGCGATACGCGGATCATCAGTCGGCTGTAAAAGAGCGTGCAGAGCGCGCCGATGAGATAGACGGAAGCGAGCAACAAGAGCGCCCGCGCGAGCCCCGAAAAGACGGGATTTTCTTCCAGCAACAGCGGCTCGATGTAGTCGTCCACGAGGATCTGAATGAACATGGAACCGCCCACGTTTGCAAGCGTGGAGAGCACGATGCAAATGCAGGAAACGGCAAAAATCAGTTTGTTGTGTCCGATGATATAATTCATCAGCCGTTTGATGGTCTGCCCGCTGAATCGTTTGGCTTTTTGTTCTTTTTTCATGCTTCGTTCCCTCCCTTTTGCTGAGACTGGTAAACTTCGCGATAAATGGCGTTGCGCTGCAACAGTTCTTCGTGCGTGCCGACGTCATTGATCTTCGCGCCCTCCATGACGATGATCATATCCGCATTCTCTACGGAAGAAATGCGCTGTGCAATGATGATCTTCGTCGTATCGGGGATCTCTTCGCGGAAAGCCTTGCGAATGAGGGCATCCGTCTTCGTGTCGACCGCGGAAGTCGAGTCGTCCAGAATCAGAATTTTAGGTTTTTTCAAAATGGCTCGCGCGATGCAAAGGCGCTGTTTCTGTCCGCCCGAGACGTTGGTGCCTCCCTGTTCGATGTAAGTATCGTATCCGTTCGGGAAACCCTGAATGAATTCGTCCGCCTGTGCGAGCTTGCAGGCGCGGACGAGCTGTTCGTCCGTGGCGTTCTCGTCGCCCCAGCGCAAATTTTCCTTGATCGTGCCCGAGAACAGGACATTTTTCTGCAACACCATGGCGACGTTGTCGCGCAGTACGTTCAGATCGTAATCGCGCACATCTACCCCGCCGACTTTGACACAGCCCTCGGTGACGTCGTACAATCTCGGAATCAAGGACACGAGGGACGATTTGCCCGTACCGGTGCCGCCGATGACGCCGACCGTCGCTCCGGAAGGAATGTGCAGCTCGACGCCGCGCAGCGCAAGCGCGTCTTTGTCGTTGAAATAGCTGAAATTCACGCCGCAAAAATCGATGGAACCGTCCTTCATCTCCTTCACGGGTTCCGCAGGATTGGTGAGCGTGCTCTCCTCGTCGAGCACCTGAATGATGCGCTCGCCGGAGCTCCTTGCGATCGTGATCATGACGAGGATCATGGACAGCATCATCAGGCTCGTCAGACTCGCCATGGCGTAAGCGATCAGGCTGGAGAGTTCGCCCGTCGTCAGTTCGGTATTCCCCGAAAGGACGATGAGCCTTGCGCCGAACCAGAAGACGAGGAGCATGCAGACGTAAATGACGAACTGCATGAAAGGCTGTTGCAGGACCATGTATCCCTCCGCCTTTCTGAAGTTGCGATACAGATCGGTGGAAACCTTCTGGAACTTTTCTTTTTCATGATCTTCGCGCACAAACGATTTGACCACGCGGATACCGCTGACGTTCTCCTGCACGACGCCGTTGAGCGCATCGTAAATGTGGAACACCTTTTCAAAGATGGGATGCGATTTGCTGACGAGAAAATAGAGCGCCGAACCGAGAATGGGGATCGCCACCAGGAAGATGAGCGCCAGCTTCCAGCTGATCGTGAACGCCATGACGAGCGAAAAGATCAGCGTGAGCGGAGCGCGCACCGCAACGCGGATGACGACCAGATACGCGTTCTGCACGTTCGTCACGTCCGTGGTCAGACGGGTCACGAGTCCCGCCGAGGAAAACCTGTCAATGTTCGCAAACGAAAAGCCCTGAATTCTGTGATACAGATCTTTTCGCAGGTTGCGAGCAAATCCCGTTGATGCGTCTGCGGCAAATCCGCCCGCCATCACGCCGCAAAAGAGTGCGATCGCGACGCAAAGCAGCATCCAGAGCCCGAAACGGACGAGCGCATCCATGTCGCCCCCGTAGATCCCGTCGTCGATGATATGCGCCATCAAAAACGGAACGATGGTCTCCATCACGACTTCCAGGATGACGAAAACGGCGGTCATGACGGAAGCAAGCTTGACGTCGCGCACACTTCTGAGCAATTTTTTAACCATTGTCTTCTCCTTTTTGTCAAAATGAAATTTCTAAGCGTTGCGTTGCACGGAAACGATCTCGGAAAGCGCCTCGCAGACATCTCGAAGCCGTTCTTCTCCGATCTTTCGGCAAAGCGCAAAGTGCACTTCCGCCTCGATCTCCCGCAGGCGTTCCGTCAACGCTCTGAGTTTTTCGGTCGCAGCGATGATCTTTTTTCGGCTGTCGTCCGCCGCGGGGGTAACGCATACAAACCCTTTGGCGCGGATCGCCTGCACGGTCGCCGAGAGCGCAGACATGGCGATCCCCGTCTCCTCGTGCAACTTCGTCAAGGTGATCCCTTCTTCTCCCGAACGCAGAACGAGAAACGCAATGCTCCCCTGCGCGGAATTCAGCCCGAACTCCTGAAACAGGCGACAAAGCTTTGCCTCCGTGCGCCCACAGATCTTTCTGCATAAAAAATACAACTCGTTATGCAAATGTTTCGCCTCCGAACCTTTCTCAGCGGAAGTATTCTACTCCGTTCGTTCCGATTTGTGAAATAATTTTTTAGTATTATCAATAAAAAATCCTTATCAATCATTGACAGCAGAATACAAACATGTTAAGATAAAAGACATGAATAGTTTTCAATTGGAATGTTTTCTCGCAGTAGCAGACCATCTCAATTTTGCGAGGGCGGCAAAGCAACTCAACGTCACGCAACCCACGATCACCCACCAGATACAATCCCTCGAATCCGAACTGCAAGTCAAGCTGTTCAACCGCTCCACGCGCAGCGTCGCGCTCACCTTCGACGGAGAGATCTTTTTGCCGGAAGCGAAAACGTTTGTCCTGCACTTCCGCAGTCTGAAGAGCAAATTCGGCGAGAGCAGCGGCAGGAGCATGATCTTGCTTCGGATCGGCTGCGCGAGTCATTCGCTGATGCGCCTCCTCCCGAACGCGCTCTTTCTTTTGACTTCGCAAGAGCCGCTCGTCCATCCCGTCATTCAGTCGGTACTCACGCCGCAAATCGTAAAACACATTGAAGACGGCATCATTGACATTGCACTGGGATTGAGCGAGCCCATTCCCAAAGAGAGCGACGTCGTCTATACGGAGCTGTTAAAGACATCTCTGATCTGTCTTTGCGACAGCACGCACCCTCTCTCGGAGAAAAAGAGCGTCACGCTGGCGCAGATCAAGGAACACGCGCTCGTCTTTTACCGTCCCGCCGCCTGCGCCTCCGAAATCGCCACCCTTCAAATCGAATTGGGGCGCGGAAAGCGTCCGGAAGATCTTTACATGAGCGACGATATCCTGAGCGCCATGACCTTGGCGGGCGCTGGGCTTGGCGTCTGCATCCTGCCGAAGATATTCTTGCACGGGGACATGCCTACGCTGAAAGTCATCCCCGTCGCCGACCTTTCCCCGCTCTCTTTCGGCATCTACCACAAGAAAAACAGCAACGATCTTTTGCGCACTTTCATCCGACTGCTCAAGGAACAATGTCTTTCGTTTGCCGCATCGGAAAAGAAAAATACGGCGCAGAACGCGCCGTAATTCCCGTTATCTTTCGCATATGATGCCGATGACAGTTCTTTCAAAAAAATCCGACCGAACGGTCGGATTTTGTCGTTACCAAAGTTTCCAGGGCGCCTTGCCGGAATCCCAAAGCTTTTCGAGCATCTGCTTTTCGCGGATGGTGTCCATGCACTGCCAAAAACCCTTGTGGATGTGCGCCATCAATTCGCCCTTTTCCACCAGCTTTTCCATCGGCTCTTTTTCAAACGTCGTGTCGTCGCCTTCGATGTAATCGAAGAGCGCAGGCTCGAAGACCATGAAACCGATGTTGATGAGATCGCCGTCCAGATCGGACTTCTCGCGGAACGCACCGACCTTACCGCTCGGATCGATGTCCAAAACGCCCTTGTTCTGTCCGAAATTGTAGACGGAAACGGTCCCGATTTTGCCGTGCGCCTTGTGATATTCGACGAGCTCTTTGATATTCACGTCGCCGATCCCGTCGCCGTACGTCACCATGAACGTCTCGTCTCCCACATACTCCTTGATGCGCTTGACTCTGCCGCCCGTCTGTGTGTTCAGCCCGGTGTCCACGACCGTGACTTTCCAGGGCTCGATATTCTTATCGTGTACGATGATCTCGTTGCCTTTCGTAAAATCGAAGGTGATATTCGAAGTATGCAGGAAATAATCGGCAAACCATTCCTTGATGACGTGCTGTTTGTACCCCGCGCAGATGATGAACTCGTTGAAGCCGTATTGAGAATAGATCTTCATGACGTGCCACAGGATCGGCATTCCTCCGATCTCGATCATCGGTTTTGGCTTAAACGCCGATTCTTCCGAAATGCGAGTTCCCAAACCGCCTGCGAGTATTATTACTTTCATACCATCCTCCGTTTATCTCGACCGCGGCGCACGGTTCCGCCCGCACCTGCCCGATCCTCGCGCCAAAAAGCGGGACATAAAAAAAAAAATGCTTCCGCCTTCCCCTATTACTTTTTGCCGAAACACAAACAGCTATACCGTTTCGAGACGACTTGAACGAACCGTCCCGCCGTTACAAGCTTTTCACCATTGACTATTATACAATAGCAGGAAAAAAATGTCAATGCTTCCGCCATAAATACCGCAGAATTGCCGAAATGTTCTGTCGTTTTCGCCTCATCTGAGGGCAAATCGCGCTCTTTTTCTATGGTTTTTTGCGCGGTTTCCCTTCATTTTGCCGCAAAATCAAAAGCACGAAAAAACCGCAACGCATCCGTTTGCGGTTTTCCTGTTCACACGCCTGCCGCGACCGCGTCGTCGGCATCGAAAAATTCATGATAAATTGCCGCGATGCATTTTTCGCAATCCGCATTGTCCACGCCGACGATGATGTTCAGCTCGCTCGAGCCCTGATCGATCATGCGCACGTTGATCTCCGCATCCGAAAGCGCCTTAAAGAGGCGCGCGGACGTACCGACGCTTGCAGACATACCGTGTCCGACCGTTGCGACGAGCGCCACGTTTTCGAGCGTGCGCATATAATCGGGATGTACGGCTTCGTCGATCTCGCTCTCGATGATCTCCAAAAGTCCGTTGCGCAGGGACGCAGAGTCGATGATAAGCGAAAGCGTATCGATGCCCGAAGGCATATGTTCAAAAGAAATGTTGTGCTTTTCCAGCACGGACAAAATCTTGCGGGTAAAGCCGACTTCGTAGTTCATCATAGACTTTTCCACAAACAAGACGGTAAAATCCTTCTTGCCCGCAATGCCCGTAACGATGGAGGAAGGCATTTTCTTTTTATAATGTACGCTCGGCAAAATGAGCGTTCCCTTGTCTTCGGGGCGGAAGGTGTTCAAAATGCGAATGGGAATGTTCGCCTTGCGCACGGGAAAAATGGACTCGGCATGCAAAACGTTTGCGCCCATATAGGAAAGCTCGCGCAATTCCTTGTAGGAGAGCACAGCGATGCTCTTCGCCCCCGACACGATGCGGGGATCGCAAGCCAAAAATCCGGAGACGTCCGTCCAATTTTCATAAACCTGCGCATTCACGCCGCGCGCGATGACCGCGCCCGTAATGTCGCTTCCTCCGCGCGAAAAAGTCTTGATCTTGCCGTCGAAAGAGCGGCCGTAAAAGCCTGGGATCACCGCAGCAGGAACGCTGCCGCACGCCTTTGCGATATCGTCATAACAGCTCTCGTCGAGCGCACCTTTTTCATCGAAACGAATGAGATCCTTCGCGTCAAGGAAGGGAACGCCGAGCAATTTGGCCATGATGCGCGCACTCAGATATTCTCCTCTGGAAGCGGCGAAATCGCTGTCCTTCGTCCTGTCGATCTCCGCCTCCGTCTCGTCGAGAATTTCCTCGATGTCAAGATCGAGTTTGAGCTCCTTCACGATTCCTACAAAGCGATCCCTGACCTTTGCAAACACCTCTTTGCAGCAGCCCTCCGACCGCGCCGCCTCGGCGGAACGATAGAGCAAATCGGTCACTTTGACGTCTGCGCTGTAACGCTTGCCGGGTGCCGAAACCACAATGTATCTTCTCTCGGCGTCGGAATGAATGATATCGGCAACGCGCCGCATGATCATGCCGTCCGCCATGGACGTGCCGCCGAATTTACATACCTTAATTGCCATTCTTTACCTCAGTAATCGGGGAATCCCCCGCTTCATCTTATGCCGCGCAAAGTGCGCGCGTTCCTATCTTTTATGTTCCACGGAAAGGTCTTTCCAGTAATACTCTTCGAGCGTGGCACGCAGTTTTTCATAATCTGCATACCGCGTGATGCGCCCCTGTTTGACGATGGAAATGATGCCCGTCTCCTCCGACACGATGATCGCCGTCACGTTCGCGACCTCCGTAATGCCGATGCCCGCGCGGTGGCGCGTACCGAGCTCCTTGGGATAATCCAAACTCTGCGTGAGCGGCAGGAAGCAACCCGCCGCGCGGATCTTATGTCCGCTCAGAATGACTGCCCCGTCGTGAAGCGGCGCCTTGGGGAAGAAAATGCCCTCCAGAAGCTGCGAAGAAATATCGGCGTTGAGGGTGATGCCGCTGTCCAGAACTTGCTTGGGCAAATTTCCGTTGGAGAGCACGATCAGCGCGCCGATGTCGTTCTTCGACATATTCTGCAGCGCCTTGATAATGTTGGAGATGCACTCCTCGACTTCGATCTTCGGCTTTTCTCCCTTATTGAGGTCGGAGGATCTGTCTTTCGCCTTGCTCAAAAAGATACGGCGCACTTCCGTGGGGAAGAGCAAAAAGCTGAACGTCGTGAAAACGCACTCCAGAATCAGATAAATTTCAAACGCATGCGTGCGACTTTCAAACGCCTCGGCGCAGACAGCGACAAAGAAAAAGATCAAAGAGAGCGGCAGATAGACCGCGACGTATTTTTCCGCGCCGTTTTTGCCCGCGACGACGCAGACAAAGATCATCATGAATGCGAGAAAGGCGATCGAAAGATAGTCCACCGTCCTCATATTCATCAAATATTCACCCAAAACCCCCATACCGATTCCTCCGTATTGTAGCGACAACTTATTATAATCCTTTTTTTCAAAAAAGAAAAGCAAATCACCGCAGTTTACAACAAAATTTGTGCGACGACCTGCGCAAGCGCCCCTTTCGGCGTCCTCTTGCCGCTCTTGACCTCGCTCAGTGCATCGTAGAGAGAAAAATACCACGTCTCGATTTTTTTCAACGGAAAGCGCCTCGCCTGCTCTCTGTTCTTTTTGACGGCGTACTCCTTCATTCCGAGCCGCTCCGCCGCGCTCCGATCGCTCCCTGAGACGACGCTCACCTCGTAGAGCCCCCTATAGTATGCGCACAGCGAAGAGAGCACGCTCATGTCGTCGTATCCCTTGCTTTGCAGATCCTGCATGATCCTGAAGAAGCGATCGCTGTCGCGCGCGGCGACCGCATTGGTCATTTCGTACAGCTTGTAATCCGCATCCTGATAGACGATCTCGTCCACGATCTGTTCCGTCAATTCTCCCTTTCCGACGTAGGCGATGAGTTTCTCCGTCTCCTTTTCGATGCGCGCCATATCAAAAACGCAGTAACGCATGATCCTGCCGCAGACGGACACGGACGCCTCCACTCCCGCCCGTTTCAGCGTGAGATAGATCCACTTGACGACGGTCGTCTCGTCCGCTCTGGAACAGTCCACCGCCTTGACGTTCGGTTTCTTCTTCCAATCCACCCCTCCCGCCTTCTTCTGCGGGGAGGCGTTGACGATGAGAAGGACGGACGTCTCCACGGGAGAAAGAAAGAGCGGTTCGAGATAAGTCTTATACTCCTTTTCGGTGGGGACAAAATCCTTCACGCGCACGAGGCGCCGCTCGCTCATGAACGGCAGGCTCTGCAACGCGTCGGCGAGCGCAACGATCTTATCTCCTTTCAGGGCGCTCCCGTCGAAGACGGACTCGTTGAGCGACGGCTCCGCCACATATTTGCGGCGGATCATCTCCGTCGCGCGATCGATAAAAAACAGATCTTCCCCTTCGAGCAGATAGCAATATCCGTTCTCCC
>CALVME010000073.1 GCA_944342055.1 uncultured Clostridia bacterium
CGGAAGCAAATTGCAGCAGCGCGACGAGTACGGCGAGCCGATCTATTCGTTGCGGACAGACATCGACGCACCCCGCCTCTCGAGCACAGAGTTCTGGAAGGCCCGCGGCGGTCTGACGTCCTTTTCCGACTTACAGGAAGATTTTTACAACAAGATTTCCTCCTGTTACGGAGCGGAGCGCGGCGAGAGCAAGTCTCTTCTCAAAAACACCACCGCCGAACAGGCGCGGCGCTTTGCGAGGACAGCCGACGACGTTTACGACGAACTCCCGCCCTATGACGATCTGCCGTTTTGAGCATCCATTTCTCGACAAATCTCCGCATATTCTTTCGCCAACTGACGGAAATTTACTTCGCCAACTGACGGAAAAGTATTGCGCTTATGCAAAATCTGTGCTATACTGAAAGAAATCAAGAAGGGGAGAACGTCATGAAAACGTACCGCAAGCGCATTGCCGACCAAATCTTATTAAAGAAGCTGCAGGGCAAGGGAGCCGTGCTCATCGAAGGCCCGAAATGGTGCGGAAAGACGACGACCGCCGAACAGGTGGCGCAAAGTTTCCTCTATATGAACGACCCCAAGACCATGCGGCAAAATCTCTCCATGGCGGAGATCGACCCGCAGCGGCTCCTGCAAGGCGCGACGCCGCGCCTCATCGACGAATGGCAGCTCGCCCCCAAACTGTGGGACGCCGTCCGCTTTGAAGTCGATCACCGCTCTGACCTCGGGCAGTTCATTTTAACCGGCTCTGCCGTTCCTCCCGAAACGGACGAGATCAAGCACTCGGGTACGGGCAGGGTCTCATGGCTCACCATGCGTACGATGAGCCTGTACGAATCGGGAGAAAGTTCGGGGCAAGTGAGCTTGGAAAACCTGTTTTCCACGCCCGCTGCGATCGACGGCACTTCCTCGGCAGACATTGAGACGCTTGCATTTTACGTCTGCCGGGGCGGTTGGCCGCAGGCGATCGGCATGGAGAAGGACATCGCACTCGACCAGGCCATCGATTACTACGACGGCGTCGTCCATTCGGACATCAACCGTGCCGACAACATCAACAAAAACCCCGAACGGGTCAAGCGGCTCATGCGCTCGTTTGCACGGATGCAGGGCGCGCAGACGCCCAACTCCGTCATCGTGAAGGACGTTCGCGTCAACGATGACGGCTCGATCAACGAAGAGACCGTCGGGCGGTATATCGATGCCCTGAAAAAGATCTTCGTGGTGGAAGATATGCCCGCATGGAACCCCAACCTGCGCTCCAAGACAGCCATCCGCACGTCCGACACGAGATACTATGCCGACCCGTCCATTGCGGCAGCGGCGCTCGGGCTGGGTCCCGACGACCTTCTAGCCGATCTGAATACCTTCGGGTTGCTCTATGAAACGCTTGCCGTGCGCGATCTGCGCGTCTATGCGGGAGCACTCGGCGGACAGGTCTATCATTACCGCGACAAGGACGGTTTGGAATGTGATTCCGTCGTGCATCTCCGCAACGGCTCGTACGGACTCATCGAGATAAAATTGGGCGGCGACAAACTCATCGAAGAGGGCGCTGCGACCCTGAAGGCGCTATCCAAAAAGATCGACACGACCAAAATGAAGGCGCCGTCCTTTTTGATGGTGCTAACCGGCGTGGGCGACTACGCCTACCGCCGGGAAGACGGCGTATATCTCGTGCCGATCGCAACCCTCAAAAATTGAAAGAACTGAATATCTTCAACCGCGGCGACGGCCAAGCGAACAGCACAGCCCAAGCCCGCGTTATTAACTTACGACGCAAGCAAAACCGCGCTTTTGCGCAGCGCAACCCGATTTGCGCATACTTGCGCCTCAGTGGGTGAAGGCGGCGCAATTTATAATCGAGAGCATTTAAGGATTGCGCCGCCGAGGGCAACGCCCTCAACATCGTAGGATTTTGTTTTCGGCAGCAGGGAACAAAATTTACGGGAAATAAAGGACAAGGAGGATTTTTGTGTCATATGGTAAGAGAACATTGTAGCCATCGGGAGAGGGAACACGCTATCCCCACAAATCAAATGATAAGGAGAATTGAACTATCGGAACACATTAGGTAACTTAGAACCCGCCCTGAACGACCCGTTCACGGCACTCTACGGGCAGCTTGCGTCCATTAAACAGACGATGGATACCCTCGCCCGCAGCAGGGAAACGATTTCTGAAAACGGCAAAAGCGGCTTCAAATTCACCAAACAGGAGATCAAAGCCATGCCGGAACACATCAGAAAAATCTTTATCGCAAACAATTACATCGTCAACTACCGTATCACTTCCAACGGCTATTTTGAGGCCCGCATCCGCCGCAAGGGGATGTACGTCGAGGCCTCGGGGCGCGACTTCGAGACCATGCGCAAGCGATTCATGGACAGGCTCGCGGCGTTTTATGAGAGGCCCGCACAGCCCGCTGCGGAGCCGCCCGAACAGGTCCGAACGGCAAAAACCGTCCTCTTCGGGGACTACGCCCGCGACTGGCTCTCCATCAAGGAGCAGACGACCAAGCCCTCCACATTTAAGGAGTACGAACGCTCCTTCCGCGTCGATTTGGAGCCGATGTTCGGCATGAGACCGCTTGCGGACATCACGCGGAACGACCTTCAAACGTACCTCTTCGGCGTCGTGGGCGAGAACAAGCACCGCAAAGCAGAGAAACTCGCGCTGATGCTGAACTGCATCTTTGACATGGCCGCCGAGGACTTCGGTCTCTCCTCTCCGATGAAGAAAGTGGTGCTGCCCGCCTATCAGACCAAGCGCGGACAGGCGTTGACCAAAGACGAAGAGCTGCGGCTCGTCAACTATTGCAAGACGCACAGAGAGGTCGAGGGCACGGATGCCCTGCTCGTTCTGCTTCTGTTCGGTTTGAGAAAGTCGGAGCTGAAAAGCATTGAGGTCATCGACGGCGAATGGCTGCAATGCGAGACGAGCAAAGAGCGTCTGGGACAAAACGTCGTACTGCGCAAGATCCCCTTCACCCCGATGGCGCGGAAGATGCTTCCCTTCATCGACTTTGAGAAGGCGAGAGTCGCCAACCTCAACACGATCTCGACGCGCATGAAGCGGCTTTTACCGGAACGACACCCCCATGAACTTCGCCACACATTCATCACCCGCTGCCGCGAGTGCGGCGTGCCGAGTGAAGTCGTGAGCATCTGGGCGGGGCACAGCTTGACGGGCACGATCACGTCTACGGTCTACACCCATTTT
>CALVME010000074.1 GCA_944342055.1 uncultured Clostridia bacterium
GTTGCCGAGCAGTGGCGATCAGCGGGGAGGCGATCGCCTGTATCGAAAAATAATTGGGCGTGATCTCGGTCAAGTCAAATGGGCGGATATTCTGTTCCTGTATGTAGGAAACCTCGTTGATCGCAATTTCCATCTGCGTCGCCGTGGTGACGAGCTGAGGCGTCTCGTCCGCCTCATCGTTTTCTTTGACCGTCGGATCTTCAGACTCGTCCTCGATTTCTTTGAAGTAGAGGTTGATCTCTTCGCGCGACAGCGAGAAATAACCCGTGATCTTTTTCAGATTTTTGCTTCGCGGTTGTTTTTTTCCCGTTTCCCATGCCTGAATGGTCGTCCGACATACGCCGATCGCGTCGGCGAGTTCTTCCTGCGTGACGTTGTTTTTTAATCTTAGCGTTTTGATGGGGTTTTCAGAGGTGACATTCATGATAAGATAGTAACACCTTGCCGACGAAAAGTCAAACGATTGCCGCTTTGCGTTTTATTTTCTTCTTAATTATTTTTTGCTTTTGCCGTGCGTTTGCATCCGCCATTCGTTTCGCATCGGAAAGCGGACAGAGGACATTTCCGATTGCGCCTCGATCGGAAGAAAAAATTAACGATTCGGTATTGACAGGCGGCTTTTTCAGAGATATAATGATTTCAAATACAAAAGAACTTCTTCGCAATGGCATCGGCAAGCAAAGAGACAAGGAGGAACGCGTCGGGCGGTTTCAGGCATCGTGCGCAAGGTAGGGCTGGCGTTTGCGGGGCGGCAGGAGAAGTATAAAAATCGGAGGAAGGAATATGAAAAAGAAGATACTCGGCAATCTGGGATATGTGCTCTGCGCGGCGTTGGGCTTGCTGCAATATATTTTGTTTGCGTTTCCGTACGTCGCGTCGTTCACGAAATACGATTACGGCGATTTCGGCGGCCATGGCTCGGCGTCCTCGGCAATCAGCGGCTACGGTCTGATGAGCATTCGCAATGCGGGATTCGGGGGCGTGATGTGTATCATCTTCCAGATACTCGTCCTCATCTTGGGTATTCTGATGCTCGCTTACGGCGTCTGCGGCATATTGAAGGCGTTTGGAATGTTTGAGCAGTTCCCCGACAGCTTAGGGAAGATACAGACGAAAAAAATCGGCGAGTTCGCGCTCTATGGCTATGCGGGGCTGAATGTGCTGCTGTTCATTTTTATGATCGTGCTTTGCGCGTCGAATACGGAGAAGATAGTGGATGGCGGCATGTATATGGCGGCGGGCATCCGCTTCAGCGTCGGGATTTTCTTTACGCTGGTTTTTTCCGCCGGAGCGATTGCGGCGCTGAAACTCGTTCCCAAAAAATTTCCCGTATCGGACGGGCCGGAAGTGAGATACGTCTGCTCCAGATGCGGTAAGGAGATGAGAAAAGGGTATCATTATTGTTATGACTGCGGCGGAGAAGTTGTAGAACAGATCGTCCCCGAAGAGCAAGCCGAGGCGGAAGTCGCCGCAGTGGAGCCTGATCCCGAACAGAAAGCGACGAAAGACGAAGCGGCAAAGAGTGAGGCGGAGAAAGAAGCAAAAGAAGAGTAAGAAAAACACCTGCGGAAAGGAGCTTGAAAGGGTTCCTTTCTTTTGTGCTTTGGGCAGCGGACAGAAGATAGGGGATTGACAGCGAACCGCCCTCGCATTATAATGAGAACAAACGCAGCAAAGAGGAGAAATATGCGCGCCAAGGCGGAAACGGTTTTGCAGGACAAAGAAGAATATTTGAAAAAATTGCCTTACTGGCAATACCTCTCTCAGGACGAGAAGAGATCGGCGTTGCGCCACGCCTTTTTGTATGAGTACAAAAAGGGGAGCGTGGTGCGGAGCTTCGGCGGCGAATGTCTGGGCATGCTGACGGTGATTCGCGGGGAGATACGCACATACATCTTGTCCGAAGAGGGCAGAGAGATCACGCTGTTTCGCATGCACGCGGGGGAACGGTGCGTGCTGTCCGCTTCATGCGTGATCGATCGGATCACCTTCGATACGCAGATGGTCGCGGAGGAGGATACCTTCGTTTTGGTTTTGGGGGCGAATGCGTTTGCGAAGCTCGCCGAGGAGAACGTCTATGTGCGGTGCGACATGTACGAACAGCTCACCGAGCGGTTTTCTTCGGTCATGTGGACGATGCAGCAGATTCTGTTCATGGGCTTTGACCGAAGGCTCGCCGCCTTTTTGCTCTCCGAATGCGAGCGCACGGGCAAAAAGGAGATCAGAATGTCGCACGAAAAGATCGCGCAACATACGAGTTCCGCGCGCGAGGTGGTCGCCCGCATGCTGAAGCGGTTCGCCTCCGAGGGGATGCTCGAATATCGGCGCGGGGCGGTTTTGCTCAAGGATATGGACGCGCTCGCGGAGACGGCGGGCGTCGATCGAAATATTTGAAAAAAATAAAAAATTCGCTTTAATGAGACTCAGTCACGGTTTTCTTCCGAAAAAGGCGTTATAATGAGGTCGTAAAACAAAGGAATGCGGACAGACAGTCCGCATGACAAGGAGGAAGAACCATGACAGAAGTAAAATTGACCAAAGATAATTTTGTGCGAGAGGTATTGCAATCGGGAAAACCCGTGCTCGTGGATTTCTGGGCGCCCTGGTGCGGCCCTTGCAGGATGCTCATGCCCGTTCTGGAGGAGATCGCCAAGGAGCGCAGCGATATCAAAGTCGGCAAAGTCAACGTCGACGAGGAGCCGGAGCTCGCGATGCAGTTCCGTGTCGCAAGCATTCCCACCCTTCTCCTGTTCAAGGGCGGGAAACTGGTGAACAGTTCGGTCGGATATCGTCCCAAGGCGCAGATTCTGTCGATGCTTTGAGATCGAAAGCGATAAGGAGTGGAAAGATGAAGGTTTTGATTGTCGGGGGCGTCGCGGGAGGCGCCTCGGCGGCGGCGAGAATCCGCCGCCTGGATGAGAACGCGCAGGTCATAATGTTCGAGCGGTCGGGCTACATTTCGTATGCGAATTGCGGGCTTCCCTATTACGTCGGGGGCGCGATCAAAGATGCCGCGGCGCTGACGCTGCAGTCGCCCGAGGGGTTTGCCGTCCGATTCCGCGTGGACGTGCGCGTGCGCAGCGAGGTGACGTCGATCGAAGTACAGAACAAAAAAGTGACGGTGCGCGAACGTGACGGGGGCAGGGTCTACGAGGAGAGCTATGATAAATTGTTGCTCTCGCCCGGCGCCCGCCCGACCCGCCCGAACATGCAGGGCGTCGAAGACGACAGGGTGTTCACGCTTCGCACGGTGGAGGACACGCTCGCGATCAGAAAGTTCGTCGAGGAGAAAAAACCGAAGAGCGCGACTGTCATCGGCGGCGGATTCATCGGCGTCGAAATGGCGGAAAATCTGGCGGGGCTCGGTTTGCAGGTGACTGTCGCCGAATATGCCGATCATCTGCTCGCTCCGCTGGATTTTGACATGGCGTGTCTGGTGCATGCGCGCATGGAGTGCGCGGGCGTGCGACTGTCGCTCAAAACCGCGGTCACGGGATTTGTGCGGGAAGGCGACAAGGTGATCACCGAGACGGCGGACGGGAGGAAAATTTCCTCCGATCTGGTGTTGCTTTCGATCGGCGTGACGCCCGACACCTCCCTTGCGCGGGAAGCGGGAATCGCGCTCGGCATCAAGGGGAGCATCGTGGTCAATTCCCGCATGGAGACGTCCGTCCCCGACGTCTATGCGGTGGGCGACGCCGTGGAAATTCAGCACTTTGTCACGGGCAGGCGCGCCCTCGTTTCGCTGGCGGGTCCTGCGAACAAACAGGGGCGCATTGCGGCGGACAACATCTGCGGCGGCAACAGCGAATACAAAGGGGCGCAGGGCTCTTCCGTCATCAAACTCTTCGATATGACGGTCGCATCGACGGGCATCAACGAGACGGCGGCAAAGGCGGCGGGGATTGCCTGCGACAGCGTCGTGCTCGCGCCCATGTCTCACGCTTCCTATTATCCCGGCGGGAAGGTCATGACGATGAAAGTCGTGTACGAGAAAGGTAGCGAGAGGTTGCTCGGCGCGCAGATCGTCGGCTACGACGGCACGGACAAGCGCATCGACGTGCTCGCGACCGCCATTCGCGCGGGAATGCGCGCAAGCGAATTGAGCGAGCTCGACCTCGCGTACGCGCCGCCCTATTCTTCGGCAAAAGACCCCGTCAATATGGCGGGATTCATGATCGAAAACATCGTGACGGGCAAGGTAAAGCAGTTCAATTTTGAAGAGGAAGAGGCTTTGCCGCGCGATGGAAGCGTCTTTCTTCTGGATACGCGCACGCCCGAGGAATACGCTGGGGGCGCGGCGGAAGGGTTTGTCAACATTCCGTTGGACGAACTGCGAGAGCGCCTGGACGAGATCCCGCAGGGAAAGCCCGTCTACGTTATGTGCCAGAGCGGGTTGCGAAGCTATCTCGCATGCCGTATTCTGTCGCAGCGGGGGTACGATTGCTACAACTTCTCGGGCGGATACCGCTTTTATGCGGCGATCCGATACGGAAAGCGGCTTTCGGAGACCGCCTTCCCCTGCGGCATGGACGGATGAGACAAAAACACACCTGAAAAACAGGAAGAAAACAAGAAGCGGTCGGCATCAAAGCATGCCGATCGCTTCTTTTCTCTTTGATCGCGGCGCGCAAAAAAGGAAGCGCCGCTTTTGTTTGCGGTCATTCTGAAGGCTGCCGCGCTTATAAAAGGGGCACGTCCAAAATGTTGTCGATCGCGATGATGAGCGCGACAAAAAACGCGGGGTCTTCGCTTTCGGCAATGTCGAGCTGAAACTTGTCTCGGAGCAAGTTCAGAGGCTTGTAGACAGACGCCACTTTTTTTCCGTTTCTGGATACGGTATAGTTGAAACCGCAGAATTCGCCGTCGAAATACAGTTCGTCGGGATAGTCCTTCGTGTAGAATTTGGGGCCGAAGGAGAGCGGCGCTTTGACCAGCCGCAGCAACTTTTTCCCTGTTCCGTCATAGACGATCGCCTGACGGAATAAAAAATTGAAGTATTTGTTGCGAACGAGGTACAGGCATTTCCCGTTTGCGTCGAGGACGTACTTTCTGCGCGAAAAGCTGAAAAATTTTCCTTTGATCTCGTATTTTTTGTTGCCTTTCAAGTCGGTCGCGATCGAGCTCCCGCGCAGAGAGAACAACAGATTGTCGATGAAAAGCGTCATAAACCGATCTCCTTTTTTTGTTCTGAGGGCGTCATGAGGCTGCCCGAACCGAAAACCGCTGCCCGCGTGTTAGGGCGCAGAGCTCGCTTTGAGCGCAATGCCGCTCCCGTTCCGATTATAGCACAAAATATCGGGAAGCGCAAGACAGAAATCAAAAGGTTGAGATGCGCGCAAACTGAAGGCAGAGAGGGGGGCGGACGATGGCGGAAAAAAGTGAGATAAGATTGACAGACCGAAAGCGCATAAACGAGTGTACAAAAGAAGAACTGCACAAGAGAGCAAAAAGAGGCGGCACAGCGTTTGATATGCACCCCAAAAGTTGGACACTTTTGGAGGTGCATATTTTTTATGTCAAGAGAAAAGAAATTTAACACAAAGAATAGCGCAGAATTTAAAATAGCTGTTATAATGGATATGCGCGAAAACCGTCTGAGTTACAGAGAAACTGAAAGGAAATACAGCTTATTTAAAATGAGCGTCAAACGGTGGGAGCGCATATACCTTGAAGAAGGAGCAGTAGGATTAATGACAGAGCGTCGCGGAAGAAAGAGTACAGGCAGACCGAGAAAGAAGCCTTTGGATAAGGAGATTGAGAATGACTTAATAGCTGAAAATCAACGGCTTAAAGAGCAACTTGAATACCTTGAAATGGAGAACGAATACCTAAAAAAATTAGATGCCTTAGTTCGAGCGGAAGAGCAGCGGAACGGCAAAAAGCGCAAGTAATTTTTAAATTAAAGCAGTTGCTCTCTTATTCAAGGTTGCCGAGGAGTACCTTTTACTACTATCTGAAAGCAAGCAAGACAGACAAATATATTGCCGAAAGGCAGGCAATTGTAGAGCTGTACGAGCAGAACAAACAGCGTTA
>CALVME010000075.1 GCA_944342055.1 uncultured Clostridia bacterium
CCTCGCGATCGGAACGCTCCGACGTTACGCTGAATCCGCCGTCGCTCAGGAGACTTTCGACGAGCGCCATGTATTTGTCGAGCGTCCCTGTATCGATCGCCGTCTCCGCATAGGCGAGCGGAGAGACAGCCTCGCCCTTCGCGTCCGCGACAAGCTTTGCCGCCTCGCCTCCCCGCATGGAGGAAATGAGCATCCCCGCCGACGCCGCGCTGAATCCATAGACCGATTCCGTCGTCGTCAGCTGTTCGAATTTGTTGCCGCCTTCGCCCGCAGCGACCTTTTCGCACGCCGTCAGGCAGACCGTACAACCCATCGCCGCCAATCCCATCGCAATCCACATTTTTTTCATTTCTTCCACCTTCCTGTTTTTCTTTCTGCACCTATATAACAACCGGGAAAAGAAAATTGTTGGAACATTCCGAAAAAATTTTTTACTTCCCTTCTTCCGAAAGGGGAAGCCCACGATGCAAAAACGCGAAAAGAACCGTTTTCATCGGTTGCGGCGGGCAGGTCGGGCTTGACGGAACGCCATTTTTTTGCTATCATGAGATCGATCCGTTTTTTTACCAACAAATTGCTCTTTTATTTTGTTATGATAATGGGAAACGTATGAACAACGCAAAACTCGAAAAAAAGATCGCGGAGCTGAGAGAAGGAGACACCAAGGCCTTCGATTATATTTACGATCAGACCAACCGCTCCGTCTACTTTGCGATTCTATACATCGTGCGCGACAAGATGCACGCGGAAGACATCCTGCAAGATGCTTACGTCAAGGCGATCTCTTCGCTCGGGCAATATCGCGCAGGGACGAATTTTTCCGCATGGCTGTGCTCAATCGGGAAGTCGCTGGCGCTGAACCATGTCAAACGTGCCAAACGGGAGATCCTGACCGACTTTGACCGCGATTCTTACAAATACGGCACAGTGGAAACGGAGACGCCCTATCTGTTCGATCTCGCCGCCAAAGTGCTGACCGAAGAAGAATACCGCATCCTGATGTTGTGCCATGTGGCGGGCTACAAGCGGCGGGAAGTTGCCGACATGCTGGAAATCCCCATCGGCACGGTGACCTGGAAAAACAACGAAGCGCTCAAGAAACTCAAAACGCATCTCAGCAAGGAGGGCAACTTATGAAAGACGTCAGAAAACTGCTGTCCCGACAATCGAAAGACATCCTGCCCGACGCAAGCGTAAAGGAGAGCATCAAGCAAGAGCTCGGCTACTCCGAAAAAAGCCCGACGCTCGCATACGCGCACGGAGGGCAGAAAACATTGCGCAAAAATCAGCTGCTCGCCCTCTGCGCCGCGGCATTGCTGCTCCTCTGCTGCCTGATCGGCGCTTTCTTCGCCCTCAGAGAGACGAAACTTCCGATCTCGAGCATCCACAACAAATTCGAAAACATCACCGACGCGGACTCCTTCTACGCATACGGAGCGGCATCCGTCGGCACCATTCTCTCCTCGGGCGGCTTTTCTTCCGCCGAACCTGTGAGCGCGCTCTCTGCGCGCGCGGGCGACGAACGAGTGGAAGCGATCAACAAGTATATGGCGCTCGTCGAGAGCCTCTTGAGCGAAAACGCGATACAAAGCGCCGCCGTCGAGGGCAAGCTGGGTTACGCCTACGGCATGACCGTGACATACACCGACCTGCTCGGCGAGACGGTACAATACACCATGTACTACGACAAACAATTTCTGAGCGTGGAAGCGGATGACGACGAGGCGGAAGAGAATTACGCCATTTTCGGCATTCTCGTCGCCGCGGGACAGAGCTATCCCGTCGAAGGCGTGTACGAGAGCAAAACTTCGGACGACGAGACGGAAGACGAACTGAACTTCAAGGCATTTACCGACGAGACGAAGCGCTCTTACATCGAAGTTTCGAGAGAAAACGAGACGGAAACGGAAGGCGCCGACTCCGAAACGGAGAGCGAATATGTCTATTCGGTCTATGCCGACGGCAAGCTCGTCGAAGAGACCGCCATCGAATACGAAAAGGAAGGCGACGAGCTCGAACTGAAACTGACCGTCGAAAAGGGCGGAAAGAAGGAGGAACTGACCTTCCGCAGCGGGAAGGAAAACGACGAGCGCGTGCTGTTTGCCCGCGGCAAGCTCGACGGCGTCTCCGTTTCCTTCCGCGTCTATATAAGGCAGGGAGAATACCATTACGTCTTCGACGACGGCTCCTCTTCCGATCATCATCGCTTCGACGACGATGACGACGACGATGACGATGATGACGACGACGATGATGAAAAAGACAGAGATCGCCGCTCGCTCTGAATGCAAAACCATCAAAAAATGCTTGCGTTTCCGCAAGCATTTTTTGCTCTTCTTTCCTATGTCGCAAACGTCATTCGGCGTTCATGCGCCCGATGATATCCATCAATTGCGAAAGAGCCGCTATGCGCGGGACCTTCGCCGCATCTTCGGGTATCTCTCCTTCCTGCGGGCAATACCAGCACACGGGGATCCCGTAAGCCAATGCGCCGCGCACGTCTGCCGAGAGCGAATCTCCCACCAAAAGCACCTCAGACTTGCCGAGACGCAGATCATTCAGACAAAAAGCGAAAAACGCTGCGCTCGGCTTCGCCGCCCCCACGCTTTCGGAAAAATAAAACTTCTCCACCAGCGGCAACAGTCCGCTGAGGCGCAGGCGGCGCATCTGCTGATCGACGCTCGAATTGCTCGCCACGCAGACGACATACTTTCCCTTGCAAGCCTGCAAAACTTCTCTGGCGCCCGGAATGAGCGGCGCGTGTTCGGCAAGCCCTGCGCGGAATTCCCCTTCGAAGCGCTCGCCGTCGAAGCGGATGCCAAGCGCGTCGAAAATGATCTTCCAGCGGACGCGATGCAGTTCTTCGCTCGTCAGTTTGCCCTGCTCCAGATCCTGCCAAAGCCCGCGGTTGATCGCCTGAAAGACGGAAAAAGCCGCGTCGTCAAAGGGGAAGTCGTATTTCTCAAAGAGATCTCGCATTGAAAGCCGAGCCGTTTCCTCAAAATCGAGCAACGTATCGTCTACGTCAAACAGCAATGCCTTGATCATCCCTTTCTCCCCTTTGCCGTCGCGGCGTTCGGTTCGTTTGCATGCGCCTCAGCGCACATTGTTATTTTGCGTACTCAACGCTTCTGAATTCCCGAATGACGTTGACTTTGATCTGTCCGGGATATTCCAGCTCGCTCTCGATCTTCTTCGCGATATCCTTCGCAAGGAAGAGCGCCTGCGCGTCGTCTACCTGTTCGGGCTTGACGATGACGCGGACTTCGCGGCCCGCCTGGATCGCGTAGCTCTTGTCCACGCCGTTGAAGGAAGAAGCGATCGTCTCCAGCTTTTCCAGGCGTTTGACGTAATTGGAACCCGTCTCGCGGCGCGCACCGGGTCTTGCGCCCGAAATTGCATCCGCCGCCTGTACGAGCACCGCCTCGATGGTGAGAGGCTCTACGTCGCCGTGGTGCGCCTGAATCGCGTTGACGACGTTCTGATTTTCCTTGTATTTCTTCGCAAGATCGGCGCCGAGCTGAATGTGCGTGCCTTCCTGGTCGAAGTCCACCGCCTTGCCGAGGTCGTGAAGAAGTCCCGCGCGCTTGGCGAGAGCGACGGTGAGCCCGAGCTCGGACGCCATCAATCCTGCAAGCTGCGCAACTTCGATGGAGTGGCGATAGACGTTCTGCCCATAGCTCGTTCTGAATTTCAATCTGCCGATCGTCTTGATGAGTTCGGGATGCAAACCGAAGATGCCCACTTCGAACATCGCGTTTTCGCCCGCCTCTTTGATCTGCTGATCGAGTTCCTTTTTAACTTTTTCGACGGTCTCTTCGATCCTCGTCGGATGAATTCTTCCGTCGGAAATGAGCCGCTCGAGCGCGATGCGAGCAATCTCCCTTCTCACGGGATCAAAGCCCGAAAGGATGACCACTTCGGGGGTATCGTCTATGATGAGTTCAATGCCTGTCGCATTTTCGATCGCGCGGATGTTTCTGCCTTCGCGGCCGATGATCCTCGCTTTCATGTCGTCGTTCGGAAGCGGTACGACGGAGACGGTGATCTCCGAAGCGTGATCCGCCGCACAGCGCTGCACAGCGAGGCTGATGATCTTCTTCGCCGTCACGTCGGCATTGTCCTTCGCTTCCTGTTCCAGATTTCTGACCTGAACGGCGACGTCTCTTCTCGCGTCGTCCAGAATCTGTTCCGTCAGGATTTTCTTCGCTTCTTCTTTGGTGAGCTGCGCCACCTTCTCCAGCTCCTGCACCATAAGTTCATGCTGATGCGAAAGCTTTTCCTGCAGCTTCTTGACTTCCCCTTCTTTCTGCGTAAGGTTGCTGCGCTGCTGGTCGAGGGAATCGTTCTTGCGGTTGAGTTGCTCTTCCTTCTTTTCGAGCGCGTCCTCTTTCTGAGAGAGCCGCTGCTCCTGTTTCTGCAATTCCGCCCGCTTTGCCTTGGTCTCGATCTCAAACTCGTTTCTGAGTTTCAAGTCCTGTTCCTTTGCTTCGAGGATCGCCTCTTTCTTCAATTGTCTGCATTCCGCTTTGGCTGTCTCGATCATCTGATTCGTACGCTGATTGATCTCGCCAATTTTTTTATCGGTTTTCTTTTTATAGATAATATATCCTAAAAAGCCGCCCGCGGCCAGTGCCACAATCACTGCAACTACGACGACCGCTACGAAGACCGCCGTAGGTACCGTTGCAAGAAACAGGGTGCTTTGTGCCATGTTTGCCATAAAAAGCCTCCTGTATTTTTGTGTGATTTTTCCCGGTTGGTGTATCTTTATACTGCACCGACTGTTATTGTACAACATTTCCGATAAAAAGTCAAACGCTTGCCGAAAAAAAAGAAACGCTTTGCATAAAAATATGCAAAGCGTCAATCGATCTGCCGTTAATTGTCTTCGCGCTCCGTTTCTTCCAGCCAAAGCGCGCTGACCGCGTCCGACGGCATGCGCCAGTCCGCCCGCGGCGAGAGCGTGACCGAACCGATCTTTACGCTGTCCGGCATGCAGGAACGTTTGAATTGCTGCGAAAAGAACCTCTTGTAAAACACTTTGAGCCAATGTCTCACGACCGCCCCGTCGTATTTTCCCGCAAACGCCAGTGTCGCGAGATATTCGACTTTTTTGGGCGGGAATCCCCAGCGGATCGCATGGTACAGATAGAAATCGTGCAGCTCATACGGTCCTACGAGATCTTCCGTCTTTTGCGCGATCTCCCCCTCCTTCGTCGGAGGCAGAAGCTCGGGAGAGATCTCCGTATGCAGAATATCATCCAGAATGCGCCCCGCTTCGCCGCCCAGGCGGGAAGCCTCATGCGCGACGAGATATTTGACGAGCGTCTTGGGTACGGAGGCGTTGACCGCATACATCGACATATGATCGCCGTTGTACGTCGCCCAGCCGAGCGCAGATTCGCTCAGATCGCCCGTCCCGACGACGATGCCGCCCGTCTGATTGGCGAGATCCATCAGAATGAGCGTGCGCATGCGCGCCTGTGCGTTTTCGTACGTCGCGTCGAGCGCCGAAGGATCGTGGTCGATCGCCTCGAAATGCATAGAGACGGCTTCGGAAATGGAAATCGAACGGAGCTCCGCCCCCAGCGCTTCCACGATCGCCGTCGCATTGTTTTTCGTCTTGGCGGTCGTCCCGAATCCGGGCATGGTCACGGTCAGAATGTCCTTGCGCGGCTTGCCGAGGCGATCGAATGCGCGCACGGTCACGAGGAAAGCGAGCGCGGAATCCAGTCCGCCCGAAATGCCGATGACTGCCGTCCTGGAACGGGTATGTTCCATCCTCTTCGCGAGCCCCGCCGCCTGCATGGACAAGATCAGTTCGGCGCGTTCGCCGCGCTCTTTCTCGCCCTGAGGCACGAAGGGCAGGCGGGAAGGCACAAAGGAAAGGTCGCACGGTCGCACGGGCGTCCGAAAAGCGATCGGTCTCTCTTTCGGCGCTTCCGAAAAGAAAGTCGTCATTTTTTTTCGTTCGTAGGCGAGCCTGTCCACGTCGATCTCTCCGATCACGGTCTCGTCCGCGAACAATTTCCCCTCGCGCAAGAGCGAGCCGTTCTGCGCGATCATGTTGTGCGCGGAATAGACGGTATCCGTCGTCGACTCCCCCGTGCCCGCGGAAGCGTAAACGTAGCCGCACACCAGCCTGCCCGATTGCATCCGCACCAGATCGCGGCGATACTCGCGCTTGCCGATGACTTCGTTGCTCGCGGAGAGGTTGACGACGATCGTCGCGCCGTTGAGCGCGTGCTTTACGGAAGGCGGCGCGGGCGTCCAGAGATCCTCGCAGATCTCGCAGCCGACGATCGCGTTCTCCTGATTTTCATCCCGAAAAAGCAAGCCCGCGTCGAGAGGCACCCGCTCGCCGCACAGTTCGACCTCTCCCGACACGCCGTCCGCAGGGGCGAAGTGCCGCATTTCATAAAATTCGTTGTAATTGGGAAGGCTGGACTTCGGAACGAGCCCGAGCGGCTTTCCGTCCGAAAAAGCGAGCGCGCAGTTATACAGCCTGCCCGCAAACAAAACGGGAAGGCCGACAAAGCAGAGCATTTCCCTGCCGCGACTCTCCTTTACGACGCGCTCCGCTTCGCGCTTCGCGCCCTCTACGAGCGCCTGCTGATGAAAGAGATCGCCGCAGGTATAACCCGTGAGAGAGAGCTCGGGAAAGACGAGAATCTGCACCCCCGCTTCATAGGCTCGCCCGCATTCCGCTATGATGTTGTCCGCATTGTATCTGACGTCCGCCACACGCAACGCAGGCGTCGCCGCCGCCACCTTCACAAATCCGTATTTCATAGTTCAATCAGTCTTGGTCTTCTTTCTTCGGTTTTACCGCCTCGCGGATCTTCGCCTCGATCTCCGCGGCGACGTCCGGATTGTTTTTCAGATAATCGCGCATCTTTTCACGTCCCTGCGCGACCTTGCTGTCGTTGTATGAGAACCACGACCCGCTCTTGCCGATGATGTCGTACTGCAAGCCGATGTCGATGAGGCAACCTTCCTGCGATACGCCCTCGCCATACAGAATGTCAAACTCTGCCTGCTTGAAGGGAGGCGCCAGCTTGTTTTTGACGATTTTGGCGCGCGTGCGGTTGCCCACAAGTCCTTCGGCGTCCTTGAGTCCGTCGATGCGCCTCACATCGATGCGGATGCTCGCATAAAATTTGAGCGCTTTGCCGCCAGGCGTCGTCTCGGGATTGCCGAACATGACGCCGACTTTTTCTCTGAGCTGATTGATGAAGATGACGCAGGTCTTGGACTTGTTGACGATCGCCGTCAGTTTTCTCAAAGCCTGCGACATGAGGCGAGCCTGCAATCCGACGTGAGAATCGCCCATATCTCCCTCGATCTCCGCCTTCGGCGTGAGCGCCGCCACGGAGTCGATGACGATGACGTCGATCGCAGAAGAGCGCACCAAAGAATCGGTGATGTCGAGCGCCTGCTCGCCCGTATCGGGTTGGGAGACGAAGAGCTCGTCCAGATTGACGCCGAGCGCCTTCGCATAGACGGGATCGAGCGCGTGCTCCGCGTCGATGAACGCCGCCACGCCGCCGCGCTTCTGCGCCTCGGCGATGACGTGCAGCGCCACCGTCGTCTTGCCCGAAGACTCGGGACCGTAGATCTCGATCATTCTGCCGCGCGGCACCCCTCCGATGCCGAGCGCAAGATCCAGAGCGAGGCAGCCCGTCGGAATGACCTCGATGGAAGTATCCCCCGCACTGTCGCCGAGCTTCATGATCGCACCCTTGCCGTATTCCTTTTCGATCTGAAGCAAGACCGCGTCAAGCGCTTTCAACTTATCCTGATCCATAATGTATCTCCTATTTCTGTTTTTTACTTGATCTGTTTGTATGCGAGAAAGAGCGCGTGGTTGATCGCCGTCTCCGTGACGGTGCGCCTGTCCCCCGCAAGCTGAAATTTATACACGAAGATCCTCTCCCGCATGCCGATGCCGATATAGCAGAGCCCGACGGGTTTTTGCGTTCCGTCCGATTTCGGCCCCGCGATGCCCGTCGTGGCGATCGCAAGATCGCATTTGCCCGTATTGATGAGCCCGAGCGCCATTTCATAGACGGCGTCGTCGGAGACCGCGCCGCTCGACTTGAGCGTGTAGGGACTCACTCCCAGCCTGTCCTGTTTCGCGCCGTTTGCATACGCGGTGACGCCCTCGTAAAAGACGCTGCTGATGCCGGGAACTTCCACGAGCCGCTTGGCGATCCCGCCGCCCGTAAACGATTCGGCGACGCTGATGTTCATTTTGCGTACGCGGAGCGCCTGCATCAGCCGCTCTGCGAGCGTGATGTCTTCGAGTGCATAAATATAATCTGCAAGTCTGACCGCAAAAATACGCATGACGTCGTCCACCGTCACTTTCCGCGTGTTGATGTTGTAGATGATCTCGATGCGCAGATCCCGATAGGACTCCGTCACGTTGTAGATCAGCTCGTCCCCCGAAACGGACCGCGCCTCGCGAAGGGCGGCATCGAGCATATCGGACGGCACCGCGACGGCGCGCACGACCATACGATCGCACCGTTCCCTGTATTTCCGCTCGAGAAACGGCACCGCGTCCTCCCTCGCGATCCTCTCCCCCGCGCCGCCGCAGGGAAGCAGAACGGCGACTTTTTGTCCCGCGTCCAGAATCGCCTGCGTCAGAAAGGACGTATTGTAGCAAAGTTCCATCTGATCGCGCAGCGCGGAATACAGCTCCGGTTCGGCGACGACGACGAGATTGTCAAAAAAGCTCTTCGCCTCCGCCACCGCCTGCTTGAAGGCGCCGATATCGTTGCGCGGCAAAAACTCCAGGCGGTCAAAGCAATACCCGCCGGAGAGGAAAGCCCCCACGATCCCGTTTGTCATTGCGGGATCGGGGACGTTTCTGTAATTGTGCAAAACGATACAAGCGTTTTTCATAATTTACGATTTCAGCACCGCCTTATTTTTGATGATGTAGTTGCACCCGGAAACGATGGTAAGCACCGTCGCAACGAGCATGCAGACGCAACCGACGATGCAAAGAATGTAGCCGAACGTCCCGACGAACGACGCGGAGACGAGAAGGACCACGATGGCAACGTCCTGAAACGTCGTCTTGTACTTTCCGATCATATCGGCGGCGAGCACCAGGCCTGCCGACGCCGCCACCATGCGGAATCCGCTCACGATGAGTTCCCGCGCGAGGATGATCGCGACGCATAAGCCCAGCACGATCATGCTCCATGCGGGGAAATAGGCGCACAGGATCTGCGGCACCGTCAGCATGACGATGAGCGCGGTCGATACCAGCACTTTATCTGCGATAGGATCGAGAAATTTGCCCAGATTGGTGACGAGATTGTATTTCCTTGCAATGTAGCCGTCGAGAAAATCGGTGAACGCCGCAAGCGCGAACACGATCGCGGCGAACAGGTAATTGCAAGGCAAGACGGTCAGATAAAAGAAAGTGACGAAGATCGGGATCATGATCACGCGGATCAACGTGAGTTTATTGGGTAAATTCATATACTCTCCTCCGCGGATGCGCCGTAAAGGTCGTATCCGTCCTGTTTTTTGATCGTAACGGCGCAAAGTTCGCCCTGCGATGCGTGCGGCGCGTGAAAATACACCTTGCCGTCTATCTCAGGCGCCTGAAAATACGCTCTGCCGACAAAACATTGCCTGTCGTAATCCACGCCGTCGCACATTACCTCGACCGTCTTTCCGACCAGAGTCGAAAGAAACGCATTTGAAATCTCTTTTTGCACCGCATACAGCATTTTGACCCTGCGGTTTTTCTCGCGCTGCAGGAGATGCCCCTTCATGCGCGCAGCTGCGGTGTCCGGCTCCTTCGAATAGGCGAAAAAGCCGCAGTTGGTAAACTTCGCCTCCCGAAGGAAGGACGCAAGCGCTTCGCTCTCCTCCTCCGTCTCGGAAGGGAAACCCGCGATGAACGTCGAACGTACGGCGATGTCCGGGACCTCTCTGCGAAGCCTGGCGAGCAGTTCGAGGTTGTCCGCCCGCCTGCCCCGACGATTCATGAGCTTCAGCACGCGATCTTCGCTGTGCTGCAAGGGAATGTCGATGTATTTTATGAGCTTCGGGTTGTCGCGCAGTTCCGCGATCAGCTCATCCCCGATCGCCTCTGGATAACAGTACAAGAGACGCACCGCGCGTATGTTTTCGAGCGCCGTCAAGCGGCGGATGAGCTCGACAAAGCGATTTTCTCCGTACAGATCTTCGCCGTAGCGCGTCGTGTCCTGCGCGACCAGGATGAGCTCCGAAAGCTCGCCGAGGCGCTCTGCCTCCGCGACCAGCTCTTCCATCGGATAACTGCGATATTTTCCGCGTATCTTCGGGATGAGACAATAGGTGCAGTGATTATAGCACCCGTCCGCGATCTTCAGATAGGCGTAATGCAGCGGCGTCGAAAGCACCCTGCCGCGCCTGTCCTCGCCTCCCGTATGCACCGCATTGACGCGTTCGCCCGCATACGAGCGCTCGATGGCGTCGATCAGCCGATCGCCGTCCGAAATGCCGAGAAACACGTCCGCTTCCGTAAGCGCGGGAAAAAGCTCGTCGATGAACTTTTCGGGCAGACAACCCGTCACGACAAGCTTTTCAAGGCACCCGTCTTTGTAGGAGGCGCCCTCTAAAATCGTATCGATGGACTCTTTGCGCGCCGCATTCAGAAAGGCGCAGGTATTGACGATGAGGATCTGTGCGCGCGAAAGCTCGCTCGTGCGGCGGCAACCTCGCTCCTCCAAAACGGCGAGCATGTGCTCGGTATCGACTCTGTTCTTGTCGCAACCGAGCGAAATGACGCCGAACGTCTTGTTTTCTATCATGCTTCGTCCTCGCTGCCGTACTTCGCTTCAAATTCTTTCTGCGTCAAAAACACGCGGCGATCCCTTGCGCCCTCGAACGGGGAGATGTAGCCCATCGCCTCCATCCATTCGATGATCTTGGCTGCACGGTTGTAGCCTACGCTGCAGCGGCGCTGGATCATGGAAATGGACGCCTGCCCCGCCGCGACGACAAGGCGAAGCGCTTCGATATACACGGGATCGATCGCATCATGGTTCTCTGTCATATTTCATCCTCACTGCCATACTTCGCCTCAAACTCTTCCTTCGTCAGGATCACACGGCGCGCCTTTGCGCCCTCGAACGGCGAGATGTAGCCCATCGCCTCCATCCACTCGATGATCTTGCCTGCGCGGTTATATCCGACGCCGCAGCGGCGCTGGATCATGGAAATGGACGCCTGTCCCACCGCGACGACGTAGCGAAGCGCTTCGATATACACGGGATCGATCGCGTCGTCGCTTTCGGACACCTCCTCGGACTCCTGCGATCTGCCCGCGTTGTTGATGTATTCGGCGACGCTGGAGTCGAACACCGCCTCGTTGTTTTCCTTGATGTAGTCGACGACGCGCTGCACTTCCTCCGAGCTCAGGAATGCACCCTGCAACCGCAGTGCGGCGGGAGTGTCCGCCGTCTTATACAGCATATCGCCGTAGCCGAGCAATTTCTCTGCGCCGGAATCATCGAGAATGGTCCTCGAATCCACCTCCTGCGCCACACGGAAGGCGACGCGCGTCGGCAAATTCGACTTGATGATACCCGTAATGACGTCGACCGAAGGTCTCTGCGTAGCAATGACCAGATGTATGCCCGCGGCACGGGATTTCTGCGTGAGATTCTGGATTCTGTCCTCGATCTCCTTCTTTGCGCGGAGCATGAGATCGGCGAGCTCGTCGACAATGATGACGATCTTGGGAAGCCGCGCCTCGTCAGGCGACAGAGCGTCGTTGTATTCATCGATGTCACGCACCAGTTTGTTGCCCATGAGGATGCGCTCCTGGAACAGCGTATAGCGCCGCTTCATCTCCTCGATCGCCCAGTCGAGCACGTTCATGACGCGCTCCGGATCGTTGACGATCTCGTTGATCATCAGGTGCGGCAGGTTGCGATAGCCGACAAATTCGACCTGTTTGGGATCGACCAGGATGAGGCGCAATTCTTCGGGGCTGTACTTCATGATCAGGCTGATGATCAAGGCGTTGAGGAACACGGATTTACCCGAACCCGTAGAGCCTGCAACGAGAATGTGCGTCATCTTTGCGATGTTGCCGCAGATCGCCCTGCCGTTGACGTCCTTTCCCATGCCGAACATGAGCGCCGTCGGCTTCGCGTCCACGAAGCTCTTGTCCGAAAGAATGGACGCAAGTCCCACCGTCGCTCGCTTTTTGTTGGGTACTTCGATGGAGATATAGCCGCTCTCAAAGTTGGAGTAGATCGTAACTCCGCCCTGCACATGCAGTTTTCTCGCGATGTCCTCATCGTACGCCATGATCTTTCTCGCCTGGATTCCGGGCGGAATCTCGATGTCGTAACGAGTGACCGTCGGACCGGACGTAACTTTCATGACCTGCGTCTCGATGCGGAAATCTTTGAGCGTGTTGACGATGATCTCAGAATTCCTCTTGATTTCGACGGGATCCGCTCCAAACGTCTCCTGGTATTTCTCAAAGATCTCCAAAGGAGGTTTTTTGTACTTGCGAAGCGCCGCCTTGGGTATGGCACGCTTGGGCGGCTCTATGTTTCCGAGTTCTTTGCCGAAAACGCCCGTCGGCTCCGCAGGCGCCTCTGCGGGCGCGGAAACATCGTCAAACATCTCTGCGCGCGTGCTTGCCTGCGTTCCCCTGTTTTTCGCAAGGTCTTCCGCGCTTCTGCCGCGGAACTTTTCCACTCTGCTCGGATCGAATTGAATTCTTCCCGTATCGTTGCTCGACGAAGAGAAGATACTGCTGAGCGAAAGCGGATCCGAACGCTCCGCTCTGTCCGTCTTGCGCGGTTGCGCCCCGACGCGTCCCGCCGTTCCGTCTGTGCGCATATCCTCAAAGGCGGGCCGTTCGATCTGTCTTTCTTCGCGAGGCCGTTGCGCGCTTCTGCTCTCGAACGAAAGCGCATCCGTCTGTCTTGACGAACCGCCGTCAAAAGGCGGAACGTCACTTTCCGCCTGTCCTCGCTCTTGCCGAGCGCCCTGTGTTTCCCTCGCAGAGATCGGGCGGAATGCATCTTCGCGAGCATTTGCGCCCTGCGCTTCCCTCGAAGAGATCGGACGGAATGCATCCTCGCGGGCATTTGCGCCCTGCGCTTCCCTCGAAGAGATCGGGCGGAAATTATCTTCGCGCATCGCCGCGCCCGCTCGCTCCTCTCCATAGGGGGATGAGAAGAGATCTCTCCCCTGAAACGAGACGCCCTCGACCGTGCGGCGGTCGTCCCGATCCTGCAGATAGTACGGTTTCTGTTTTTCCACCGTAGTATCCGTCACGATCTTGCGAGGCAACCCGCTCGCCGTCGCTCCGAGGTCGGAGACATAACTTTCCCCGTACGTCGCCACGGGTTTGTAGCCGCCATGGCTTGCACTGGGAACCGTCTTGCGGTTGTTGAATTTCGAATTGCTGTCAAAAATCAGATTGGTCTGATAGGATTTTTTCGCGTATTCCCTGCCCGGATAGAGAATAGACATTCCGTCCGCAGGCTGTACGGGAGGGGCGGGTTCGGACGTTGCAGGCTCCGAAGGAGCGTACGCGGACGGAGCGCGCGAAGGAAGGGTGTCGAACAGTTTGGGAGCGGAAACGTTCATTTCCTGCGGTCTGCCCAGAACCTGCTCCGCATTCTCGTAGAATCTGCGGTTGCGGCGCTGGTATTCGCTCTCGGGATCCTCAACGGGAGAAACGTAAGCCTGCGCGCTGTCCTCCGCCTCTTTGCGGCGAAGGATTTCCTGAACTTTTGCGTCGAGATTGGCGACGCTGCGCTGATACCCTTCGCTGTGAGGCATGAGCTCACCGTTGGGATCTCGGACAGGACGAATGTCGGGCTTAGGATAACTCGCGGGGACGGAACCGAGAGACTGCTGCGTATAATCTTCCGAAACGACGGGAACGGGCTGAATCGGGCCCTCCGTCTGTTCGGGCATCTGCACCCGAACGGGCTTTTGTTTGGGAGTCTTGGCGCGTTTTAACTGCTTTTCTCTGCGAGGTGTGTTTTCTTCGCCGCGACGCGCCCGGACGCAATACGCGAACGCTCCCGCGCATACCAGCATCAGCACAGAGAAAATGACGTAAGCTCCGACCGCCGCGGTATAACGCAAAAGCGGATAGACCACCAACGCGAGCAGCGCGCCGCCGAACGTCGTTCCGCTCAGGCCGCCTTCGCCCGCAAGAAAACAGGAGGAGAGATAGATGCCGAAACTTTCCGCTTTCAGAGAAACGGAAGTCGCCGTATGAATGATACAGCACAGGAAAAAGACGGCGCCGGTCAGGCTCCCCCAGTATTTTACGGGAATATGCAGTTGTTTGCCTTTGACGAGCAACACCCCGACGAACAGCAATCCCGCGGCAAAGGGATACGAAAGATATCCCATGACGCCCAGCAGGAAGTGAACGACGGAAGCGCCCAGCTCTCCGAACAGACCTTTTCCCGTCAAAAGCACGATCAGAAGCAATCCGCCGAACAGACAGAAGATCATTCCGACCGTTTCCTTTGTCAATACTCCTTTTGAGGTTCTATTTTCTTTTTTACTCACGGTAAAACACTACTCCAAGCTTAATAGTAACATTATAACATTTCCTTTCGGAAATTTCAACATTTTCAAGAAAAAAATACGGAAAAAACCAAACAATATCCCCTCCCCTACCGAGGGGTCTGCGGCACGAAAAAACGGGAGGCCAACGCCTCCCGTCTGAAACTTCTCTTTATTTTCCCATTTCTTCCTTTTCAATGGACTTCTCGTCGTTCCAGCTGTAAAGTTTGCGGAGTTCTTTGCCGACCTCCTCAAGCTGATGGGACGCTTCGAGATTTCTCTTTGCAATGAAATGCGCTCTGCCGTTGTTGTTCTCGGCGATCCACTTGGACGCGAACGTGCCGTCCTGGATCTCTTCGAGGATCTTCTTCATTTCCTTCTTCGTGTCCTCGGTGATGAGCCTCTTGCCAGTCTCGTAATCGCCGAATTCCGCCGTGTCGGAAATGGAATAACGCATCAGGGAGAAACCGCCCTTATAGATCAGATCGACGATGAGTTTCATCTCGTGGATGCACTCAAAGTACGCGTTCTTGGGATCGTAACCTGCCTCGACCAGCGTCTCGAAGCCCGCCTTCATCAAAGCGGTGACGCCGCCGCAAAGGACCGCCTGCTCGCCGAAAAGGTCGGTCTCCGTCTCGCATTTGAACGTCGTCTCGAGAACGCCCGCGCGGGAACCGCCGATGCCTGCCGCATAGGCGAGCGCGATGTCAAGCGCATGTCCGGTATAGTCCTGCTCGATCGCGACGAGATCGGGAACGCCTTTGCCTTCCTGATACTCCGAACGGACGGTGTGTCCGGGACCCTTAGGCGCGATCATGAACACGTCCACATTCTTGGGCGGAATGATCTGCTTGAAATGAATGTTGAAGCCGTGCGCGAACGCAAGCGCCTTTCCTTCGGTAAGGTTGGGTTCGATGCTCGTCTTATACAGCTTCGCCTGCTTCTCGTCGGGGATGAGGATCATGATGACGTCCGCAACCTTCGTCGCCTCTTCCGCCGTCATGACGGTAAGTCCCGCCGCTTCCGCCTTCTTCCAGGACTTGCTGCCCTCGTAAAGACCGACTACGACTTTCACGCCGCTGTCCTTGAGATTCAGCGCATGCGCATGACCCTGCGAACCGTAACCGATGATCGCCACCGTCTTCCCCTGCAATACAGCAAGATTACAATCGGACTGATAGTATATCTTTGACATAAAATGCCTCCTATTTGTTTTATCGATTGTTTTGTATAATACTATTATATAACGTCATAGTTCATTCGTCAAGCGCGAAGCATAACCGTTCTGAAATTTTTTTGAAATTTTTCTTGATTTCCTGTCGCGATTCAGTTATAATAAGCGGAAAAACAGACGCAGGTATTTTATCATGAAATTGCAACCCCTTACCGTGCTATCCGGCCTGGAAGAAGACGAAGTCGTCGGCTCGTTCCTCCGCCTCCTGAACGGAGAGACGGAGCTGCCATACTTTTGTCGGGAACTCTATCGCAAAAACGCGCAGGACGATCTTACCGCCTATGTGTGCGCACGCATCCTCACGGACGAAAATCCGTTTTCCCGCGCAGCCGCGGCAAACGAGGCGGTATCCGTCCATCTGATCCGCGCCTATCGCAGAGACCTCGGCATTCTGTACCGCGCCCTCTTCTCCTATGCGCCGATCAGCGAACTCTTTTCCGTGCGCCCCGCCAAACCTCCCTTTTTCGGCGCGTGGGACAACGACGAAACCATCGAAGCGATTCTCGCCTTCCATCGAACCGCAGGATACGGCGTCTATGTCGATCACAAGGCGTTCCGCTTCGAAGAGGGAAAACTTGTCCCCGTCGTGTCCGCCTCGGACATCTCTCTTGCCGATCTGAAAGGCTACGAACACGAAAAGCAGGTCATCGACGACAACCTCTCGGCGTTCCTCAAGGGGCTCCCCTATTCAAACATGCTCCTCTACGGAGATCGAGGCACGGGAAAGTCCTCCACGGTGCACGCCATGCTCAACAAATATTGCGCCGAAGGGCTTCGCCTGGTCGAACTTCCCAAAGAACACCTGTGCGATCTGACCGCGCTCAAGCGCGTTCTGGCCTCTGTGCCTCTCAAATTCATCATCTTCATCGACGATCTGTCTCTGGAAGAAAACGACAACAAGATCTCCACGCTGAAAGCCTCTCTCGAAGGCAGCGCATCCGAATCGACGGACAATACGCTGATCACGGCGACGTCCAACCGCAGGCACATCGTCAAGGAGAGCGTGTCCGACAGAGAAAACAGTCTCTTTGCGAACGATCAGATGCAGGAACAACTCTCCCTCTCCGACCGCTTCGGTCTGACCGTCTATTTCTCGACCACCGGAAAAGCGGAATATCTCGACATCGTCAGAAAGCTGGCGGACGACATCCGCCTCGAATACGATCGGGAGGCACTCTGCGCGCTCGCCGAGCGCTGGGCACTCTTCAAAGGAGGCCGCTCGCCCAGGCGTGCGCGGCAATTTATCGATCTCGCCTACGCCTATGTCAGTCAGGGCAAGGAAATCACCTTTTGATCAGCCTGCAGGCGATCTCGTAAATGTCTCCCGCTCCCAGAAACAACAAGGCGTCGTCCGGGCAGACGGCACGGCGAAGCAGCAATAAAAGTTCCCGCTCCGTATCCGCATAGACCGAACCGGGAACATGCAAAGAGAGCGCACGGGCGCTCCCCTCTGCGTCGTATTCCTCTCGCGCGGCATACGTTCTGTAAATAATCGGACGATACCGCGCGAGCGCCTCCGCAAATTCAGACATGAGCAATTTCGTGCGCGAATAAGTGTGAGGCTGAAATACGACGACGGGCTTTTTTTTATTGCGCTTTTCGGCACAGCGCAGGACCGCCGAAATTTCCCGCGGGTGATGCGCATAGTCACAGATCGCTTCTGCGCCCTGAAAAAAGCCGATGCGTTCGAACCGCCGCCTGACGCCGACGAAAGAAGCGAGGCCCCGCCCGATCTCTTCTCCCGAAAATCCGTAGCCGCGCAAAGCGGCGACCGCCGCCAGCGCATTGTAGACGTGATGACGCCCCACGGCGCGCAGCCGCACGGCGCAAAGCGGCGCCCCGCCCTCTTCGACGATAAATCGATAACACTCTCTCACCTGACGCAATTTGACGGCGCGGTAATCCCCTTTCTCGAGTCCGAAGGAGACGGCATGCGGAACGGATGCCGCGCGCGGATCGTCCGCGCACACCGCGGCGCGTTTCGCCCCCGCGCAGAAATTTCCGAAGGTCTGCACGAGATCGGATTCGTCGCGGTAGCATTCCATGTGGTCGCGGTCAATGTTCAGCAACACCGCCGTCTCGGGGATCATCCGCAGAAGATTGCGCTTATACTCGCACGATTCCGTCACAAAATATTCCTGTCCGCTCCGATAATAATTGCCGAGCCGAAGGTCCTCTCCGCCGATGTGTGCGGCAAACGGCACCTTCGCCGACAGCAGGACGTGCGCGATCATGGCGGTCGCCGTCGTCTTGCCGTGACTTCCCGCCACTCCGATCGTATGCGCGAACGAGCGCATCGCTTCCGCCCACGCTTCCGTGCGCGTGCAGACGGGAATGCCGTGCGCTCTCGCATATTTGATCTCTTCGTTGTCTTCCCCGACGGCGCTCGTCACGATGTACACGTCGACGTCTCCGCTCTGTCCCGCGGCGTGTCCGATCGAAATTTTCGCGCCCAGCCTCCGAAGTTCTTCTGTCTGCGCGCTCTCCCGCACATCGCTCCCGCCTACGCTATACCCCAAAGAGAGACAGTGTTTTGCCAGTGCGCTCATGCTGATGCCGCCGATCCCGACAAAATAAATTCTAAAATATGTATTGTTCTGTTTGTTCAGCATATACTTCATTTTATGGAAAAGAGAAAAAATAAGAACACAATTATCAAAAATATATCTTTTCCTTACTTTTTTTGCTTGATATTTCCAAAAGAAAATGCTACACTATAATTGATCCAAAAACAACATAAGGATGGTTTAACTATGAAGATTTCCGATATCCGAATCAGAAAGGTTCAAAAAGAAGACGGCAAGCTGAAAGCGGTTGCCTCTATGACAATCGATGACTGTTTCGTCATCCACGACATCAAAATCATCGAAGGCACAGACGGCCCCTTCATTGCAATGCCTTCCCGCAAGACGGTCGAAGGCGAATTCAAAGACATTGCGCACCCGCTCAACACCGAGACGAGAGAACTTGTAAAGAAATACATTCTCGACGCCTACGCAAACGAAGCAAAAGAAAGATAAGCGGTTTCATTCGGATCTGATCACTTTACTTTATCGGGCTTTCTTGTTATTCTTAATCCAAAACGCACATGTCTGAAATCCGACTCACGGTCGGGTTTTTGCTTTTTCGGAACGATCGCACAGATCTGAAGCGAAAAAAACGATCTGCCTTGACAGGCAGATCGTTTTTTATTTTGCGATGAAATCACAATCCGAGCAGCGCAAACAGATTGTACTGGCTGAACACGACGACCGCAACGAGCGAGACGGTAGACATGATCTTGATGAGAATGTCGAGGGAAGGCCCGACGGTATCCTTGAGCGGATCCCCCACCGTATCGCCGACGACGGACGCGTCGTGCGCGGGAGAACCTTTCTTCTGTCCGGGCACGCCGCCCGCTTCGATAAACTTTTTCGCATTGTCCCATGCGCCGCCCGCGTTTCCCGTGTAGAGTGCGAGCATGATCGCGCTGATCGTCGCGCCGATCAATATGCCGCCGACGAACTGTGCGCCGAAGACGAAACCGGAGACGAGCGGGAACAAAATGGAGAGAAGACAGGGAACGCGCATCTCTTTCAGCGCACCCTGCGACGAGATCTCGATGCAAGTCTTGTAATCGGGCTTCGCTTCTCCCGTCAGAATGCCCTTGATGGTATTGAACTGTCTGCGCACTTCCTCGACCATCTTGCGCGCCGCCTTGGCGACCGCCTCGATGAGCATGCCCGAGAACAGGAACGGGATCGCCGCACCGCAAAGCGCGCCGCAAAGCGTGAGCGGATCGATGATGTTGAGCAGGAGCTGTGCCTCCACGCCCGTAAAGGCATAGAGATAGGAAGTCATCAACGACGTCGCCGCGAGCGCAGCCGAACCGATCGCAAAGCCCTTGCCGATCGCCGCCGTCGTATTGCCCACACTGTCGAGCTTATCCGTGATCTCCCTGACCCCCTCTTCGAGGCCGCTCATCTCCGCAATGCCGCCCGCATTGTCGGAGATCGGTCCGTAAGTATCGACGGAAACCGTCGCCGCGACGAAGGAAAGCATGCCGATCGCCGCGCAGGCGACGCCGTACATTCCCGCAAGCGCATACGAGCCGAAGATCGCGACTGCAAGCACGATGACGGGGAGCATACAGCTGATCATGCCGTTCGCCATGCCCTGCGTGACCGTAAGAGCGGGCCCTTCCAGAGAAGCCTGGGCGATCTTTTTGGTAGGCTTATAGTCGTAGCTGGTGTAATATTCGGAAATGATGCCGATGACGATGCCCGCGACGATGCCGCAGACGGCGGAAAGCCAGGGCGAAAGACTGCCGATCGCAAAACCGACTTTAGCAAAATCGTCCTCATAACCGCGGAACATCAAGTAACTCAGAATCCCGCCGAAAATCACGGCAAACGCGGCGGAGATCCATGTCGCCGCATTGAGCTCCATATGTACGTTTTTGGAAAGGCGGGGTTTGAGTACGATGTAAGAGACGCCAAGCACGCAGGCGATGAGCCCGCAAGCGGCAAAAATGACGGGGAAAAGCATGAGGCGGGAAAGGAACTCGACGGAAAAACCTGCCTTGTGCAGGAAGAGCTCGCATGCGAGAATGACGCCCGACATGATCGCCCCGACATAGCTCTCCAGAAGATCGGAACCGAGACCTGCGACGTCTCCGACGTTGTCGCCCACGTTATCCGCGATCGTCGCAGGATTGCGGGGATCGTCCTCGGGAATGTGCGCTTCCGTCTTGCCGACGAGATCGGCGCCCATGTCCGCCGCCTTCGTATAGATGCCGCCGCCCACGCGGTTAAACAGCGCAATGACCGAACAGCCGAGCGCATAACCCGATACCGTCATGGTGAACGACGTCTCCACGCCGATGAAGTTTTTGCCGACCGTCCCGTTCACGATGTCGTCGATCTGTCCCAATGCGAGACCGAACACGCTGAAAACGATGAGAATGCCCAAAAGCGCGAAGCCCGCGACGCAAAGCCCCATGACCGAACCGCCCTTAAAAGCGACTTTGAGAGTCTTGCCGAGGTCCTTCGTCTCTCTCGCGCGGTTCGTCACGCGCACGTTCGCATACGTTGCGATCTTCATGCCGACCCAGCCTGCCGAAGCGGACATCACCGCGCCTACGACGAAGGCGAGCGCCGTCTGCCAGCTGATGACGACGGCGAGCAGCACGGCTATGATCGCGCCGATGATCGCCACCAGTTTATACTCGTAGCGAATGAAAGCGTTAGCGCCGATGCGGATCGCCCCCGCGATCTCCTGCATCCGCTCCGTCCCCTCTTTCAGCTTCTTGACGCTGAAATAGTTGAACGCAGCATATGACACAGCGAGAATGACGGCGATACCGACGATGATCAATAAAATTTCCATACATCCTCCCTTATTCGGGAATAACTCCCGCAAAAATCATTCTAACACCGCCCCGCGGGATTGTCAATAGCCATTTTCATCTTTTCGGAACAAAAATGCCGCCATTCACGGCTTTTAGACGATAAAACACCCCTGCCGCACGGCGCGCATCCAGGACATGCGCTTCCCCTCAAAACGGACGCCTCGCCCCTTCAGGCAGAACGGCATTGAGCCGGCAGCCGTCGTTTACCCCCCCCCCCGAGCGAAGCGCCGGGACCCCTTTTGGCAATCCGAATAAAAAAAGCGAGCGCGTCGATCGCGCTCGCTTTGTCTATGCTTGCAAAAAATCAATCCTTCTTTCTCTTGAGTCTCTGCACAAAGGTGGGAAGGCTCTTGTTTTCGCGCTGAATGGGCTCGAAAGGCTCCTCTTCAGGCGCTTCCTGCGGATACTGAGGCTGCTGGTTGTACGCGTTCTGCTGATACCCGTTCTGCGGCTGATTGTAAGCAGGCTGCTGATAGCCGTTCTGCTGATTGTAACCGCCCTGCTGAGGCTGATTGTAAGCAGGTTGCTGCGCCCTGTAACCGAACCCCTGCTGAGGCTGGTTGAACGCGGTGCGCTGAGGTTGCTGCGTCTGAGGCTGCTGCGCGCCCTGCTGACGGAAATAGGGATAGAACTGCGCATTTCTGTCCTGCGTCGTGCGCGACGGCTGCTGCGCCTGCTGCGCGCTCTGGGGACGGATGACCTGCGGCGTGGGCTGCGTTCTCGAATTGGAAACGCCGGATGCGCCCCTCGTCGTATAGACGGGCTGTCCCGCCTGCGGGCTCTGCGAATTCTTCGGCTCGATCCTGCCGAACGTGCGGGAAGCCGCATAATTTTCGGACGCGGAATATGCTCCGTCGGAAGCGGGAGGGAATCCCGTCGCGATGACGGTAACTTCCACTTCGTCCGCGATGTTCTCGTCGATGCATGCGCCAAAGATGATGTTCGCGCTCTCGTCCACGACGCTCTGCACGAGGCTTGCCGCCGTGTTGACTTCGTCAAAGGACAGATCGTTGCCGCCGACGATATTGATAATGACGCCCGTCGCGCCCTCGATGGTCGTCTCCAGGAGCGGAGAGTTGACGGCGAGGCGAACGGCTTCCACCATTCTGTTCTCACCCTTCGCAACACCTACGCCCATATGCGCAAGCCCTCTGTCTTTGAGGATGGTCTTGACGTCCGCAAAGTCGAGGTTGATGAGAGCGGGCTGCACGATGAGGTCGGCAATGCCGCGAATACCCTGTTTGAGCACC
>CALVME010000076.1 GCA_944342055.1 uncultured Clostridia bacterium
CAAACGGGGCGATTCATTGTACAATGGTCATAGCATAAAACAAGGAGATGCTTATGACGGCAAAAGAGTTAACGGTAGAAGAAAAGTTGCGCCTCATCTGCGGCAAAGATATGTGGCATACGGAAGATTTCGGAGGAAAGCTTCCGTTTGTCTCGATGTCCGACGGTCCCGTCGGCGTGAGAAAGGTGGTTTCCATGCGCGAGGACGGCTGGCAGGTCGCCGCGCCCTCGATCGCCTATCCCTCCATTCAGACGCTCGCCAATACCTGGAGCGAGGATTGCGCGCGGGAGATGGGGGAATCGCTGGCTTCGGATTGTCTGGACGCGGACGTAGACATTCTGCTCGCGCCCGGCATGAACGTCAAGCGCCATCCGATGAACGGACGCAATTTCGAATATTTTTCGGAGGATCCCTATCTCGCGGGGACGCTCGCCCGCTCGTACGTCGCGTCGCTCCAGGAAGGCGGCGTCGGCGCGTGCATCAAGCATTTCTGCGCAAACAACCTCGAATACAACCGCCTGCATCAGTCGAGCGAGGTCGACGAACGTTCCCTGCGCGAGCTCTACTATAAGCCGTTTGAGATCGCTTCGCAGGCGAAGCCCGTCTCTCTGATGTGCTCCTACAACAGGGTCAACGGCGTGTACGCTTCCGAATACAAAAAAGGATTCGACGTTTTGCGCAACGAGTTCGGCTTCGACGGCGCGATCATCTCCGATTGGGGTGCGGTGCGCGATCGGACGGCGGCGGCAAAGGCGGGGCTCGATCTGGAGATGCCGTTCACGCAGGCGACGTACGATCGGTTGGTCGAAGACTACAAAAAAGGTCTGCTTTCGGACGAAACGCTCGATCGGTGCGCACAGCGCGTGCTCGATCTCGTCGCCCGCTGCAAGGAGATGAGAAAGGACAAAACCCCGAAGAAAACCAAAGAGGAGCGCCTGCAGGCGGCGCGCCGCATCGCCGCGGAGGGCATCGTGCTTTTGAAGAACGACGGCACGCTGCCGTTGCAGCGCGGGACGAGCGTCTCCGTCTGCGGCTGTTATGCCGTGCCGACCGAAGGCATGGTCAGCGGCGGCGGCTCGGCAAGGGTGACCTGGAGCGGAAAGACGTGGAACCTTCCCGAACTTCTCTCCGAGCGCCTGGGGACGAAGGCGAAGTATGAAGCGGCGTTCATGCCGAGGGACATCGAATCGTTTTCGCAGGATCCCGCCCGTGCGGTCGAGAACGCGGCGGCTTGCGAGGTCAATGTCGTCTGCGTCGGAACGGGTGATTCGATAGAATACGAGAGCGGCGACAGGGCGAGCCTGGAACTGCCCGAAGTGCAGGTCCGCGCCATTTTGGAGACGGCGTCGGAAAATCCGAATACCGTGGTCGTGCTCTTTGCGGGAAGCGCGGTGGACGTCTCCGCATGGGAACACGCGGTATCGGCGATCGTATATGCGGGCTTCCCGGGCGAACAGGGCGGCGCGGCGCTGGCGGACATCCTGACGGGCGTCGTCAATCCCAGCGGCAAGCTTTCCGAGACGTTCCCGATGAGCGAAGAGGACGTCCCTTCCGTCAACGCCTACCGCGACGCGCAGGTGTCTCTCTATGAAGAGGGGCTGAACGTCGGCTATCGCTATTTCGTCACGCACGGCGTGCCGACCAAGTATCCCTTCGGATACGGGCTGAGCTATTCCTCGTTTGTCTATCATAATCTCGTTGTGACGGAGGAAAAAGACGGCCTGACGATTTCCTACGAGCTCGAAAATGCCTCTGAGCGGTGCGGAAAGGAGATCTCGCAAATTTATGTGCGGCCGATCGCGCCGCGCGTCTATCGCCCCGCCTGGGAGCTGAAAGGGTATGCCAAGACGGAATTGAAGGCGAACGAGAAAAAGAAAGTTTCCGCAAAGCTCGTTCTTTCCGACTTTGCCTATTATTCGGTCGCGGAGAATCGCTGGAAGGCGGACGACGGGCTCTATGAGATCTATGTCGGCGCGTCTTCCGAGGACATTCGCCTGACGCAGAAGGTCCGAATCAAAGACGGAAAATTGCTTGCGGAAATTTGAAGCGGCACATAAGAAAAGCGCATGTTTCCATGCGCTTTTTCGTTTGCATGAAAATGTGGCGTGTCGGGAGCGTTCGGGATGCGCAAAAAAGACATTGCGAAAATGAGAACGCTGTGAAACGAGCGGTTGCCGTGCGCTTTTGTCCCGATCGGCAATCGAGACCATATTTTTAATGTTTTTCGTTAAATTTTTTCTAAAACCTATTGACAAAAGCTTTTGTTTTTGTTATGCTTAAGATACAAATCGGTGCGTGAAAGACGTTCTCTTCTGAGCGGTCAAATCCGATTTTAAGGTAAAATGCTTCGATCAAAAGAGGCAAAAGAGCGCAAACAGTTTCGGCAGTTTGACTTTTGAGAATGCGACACAGGGGGATAATATGAAGGGAAAGAAATTATGCGTCGCCCTTGCCGGAGTGTTTTCCGTTGCGGCGTGTTTTGGAGCTTTCGGTTTGCTGAGGAATGTGCAGAAGCGCGTTTTGTCCGGCAACGCGGACGCTTATCTGTTTGAAAACGGGTATTCGGATTCTTTGATCGCAGGGATGAGCGGGTTGACAAAACGTCTTCTGTATGAGGAGAATGCAGTCTTTGAACGCGCGTCGACGATGCGGGAGGGGGAAGAGGTCGTACCCGGCATCTTTTTGCAGAGCGAGTTGCCCGGATTTTCGCATGTGCTGATCGTAAGCGACTGCACGACGGAAAAAAATTATCCGAAAAAGATTTTGACGTATTGCTGGAATTGGACGGGTGATCAAGCGGCAGACGACGAGTCGGTCGAATTGGTTTGGAGCGGCGGCTTTATCGCTTTGCCTGAAACCGCCTTGTTTGAAATTCACGGAGTAGGGCAAATTGATATCAATCGATCCCATTCGGTTCCGGGATATGACCCGCCATATGTTGAATATGAGAATGGCACCTTCTTGGTAGAAAGAGGAAATGATGCAATTACAAGTTATTCTCCGGGACTTGGTGTGGGGCATCGATTTGCGATAAACGATGGGCTCACATTTACGAGAACTTACGCGAGTGGCGCCTGCAATACATACGCGATCGATCCGAATAATTACAGTGGCTGTTTTTCGATCACGCTCATAAAGTACAGCGAAAGGGAGGAAACCAATTTCGCATTTGCAACTTATACGCACGGCGTCAAAAGGACGATGGAATCTTTTTCCGTCGCCGCCAAGGGGACGCTGTGAAAATCCGATCGGGACGGATCGTTTTCAACCGTTTTGAAGCGCAAGAGACAATATCTGATCTGAAAAAAAGCACGTCGCTGAAATTTTGTGTCATAGGGAGGAAAATTGATGAAGAATATAGGACTTAAGTTGATTCTGACCGGTATCGGATGCCTTTGCTTCGCTATATTTTTAGTGACTTGGCCTACCGGAAGCATTCGGTTCGCTGGTTACTTTAAGCCGATTATCGTTTTGGGAGTTGTATTTTGTATCGTCGGACTGTTTCTTCCCGACAAACAAGTCGAGGAAAAGTTTGATCGGTGGCTAAAGCGCAAGAACGAGGAAACGGATCGTTTGAGAATATACCCGAAAAACGATGAGAACAAAGACAAATAATATCTTCAGGCAGACGAATCGGACGAAAATCGGGCGAATTGTCTAAAAATCTGATTGAGGGTAAAATCCCCGCGGATGTTCCGCGGGGATTTTTTGCGCCCGCTTGCGGCGGGCGGTGAAAAGATGCAAAAAGCGACGCGCGTCGGTTTTATGCACTCAAGAGAGCGGCAAGCCGCCGAATGGCGTTTTTCTGCCGCAGCAAGTCCTTTTTCGCCTTTGACGTCATGCTAAGAGGCGGCTCTGCATTCATGCGGCAAAGAACGGGACGGCGAACGTCAAGCTTCGATGATCGCTGCGACGCGGCACCAATAGCCGCCTGCGATCACGAGTATTTCAGTATAAGCCGCTGCATCGAGACAGGTAAAATAGAAGGGGTATGATTCTGAGGGCGTGGCGTCCCGATCGGGTTCTTCCCAATATTCTCCCTCGTCGAAGAGAAAAAAGCGCGCATCGAAACAGAGCTTGACGGCGCTCTTTTCGAGCGTGACGTCCTTGCTGCCCCGATGGCGCAGTCGGACGGAGAGCGCGTAGGTTTCCCCTGCCTTTAAATGATACACCTGCAGCGGTTCGTCTCCCTTCAGGGTTTCGCTTTCTGCAAGAAAGCAGGCTTCGATTCCTAAAATTTCCGCATCTTCCCCGACGGTCGTCGGTTCTTTGCTGCTTGTCAGGAAGATTCCCAGAAAAACAGAAGAGACGACGAGCAATGCAACGACAAGGGCGACGAGTGTGATCAGCCACTTTTTCTGGCGGGAAAGCGCGCTGTTTTTTTCGACGATCACCATTTCCGTTTCGCGGTCGGCGAGCAGATCTTCCCGCGTTGTTTCAAAGAATGTTGCAATTTCTTCCAAAGAATCGTTGCTCGGAAGTCCGAGGCCGTTTTCCCATTTGGCAATGGCGCTTCGGCTTACGTGAAGATGTTCGGCAAGCTCTTTCTGCGTAAGCTTTTTTTCTTTGCGATATTTTTTTAAGCGTTCATGAAATTGCATATCGGAGTCTCCTGTTTCCATTATAGCACTTGTGTCTGCGCATGCAAGAGATAGGGTGTTACTTTTTTGTTACGAGGCGTTATTTTGATGCGTTACGATTTTTTATCGTCTGTCTTTCTTATTTTGACATAGCGCTGCAAGAGCAGAAAGAAGAAAAGCCGCAATAAAAAAATCCGAACGCTCTGCCGACTAAAATCGATTTGAGGTTCGGATTATACTCGTTTGGCGCAGAGAAGAGGATTCGAACCTCCGTACGTATTCCTACGTAACACGATTTCGAGTCGTGCGCATTCGACCACTCTGCCATCTCTGCAACAGCTTTTATATTCTATCGCATTCTTTCAAAAAATGCAAGCGTTTTCTTCCTATTTTTTGAGAGCCTATTGCATTTTTTGGCAAACTATGCTATATTGTATGCAATATGGATACGAGATTGGCGGCTCTGCGCGCGCTTGCCGCGCAGGATGCGGAAGTGCGCAGACAATTTATGGATACGAGGCGGGCGGAAGATCCGTTGCAGGCGTTTTCCGATCTCGCTGGGCGTTTGGGGCATCCTGTTTCGGCGGGAGAGCTTTCTTCTTTGGGCGAGGAGTCCTGCGCGGCGATGCTCCGAAGCCAGAACGGCGGCGGAGAGATCGAACCCATGGGCTGGAGCGACGATTACGAGCTCTTTTTCCTGCTTCTGGAGGCAAAATGAATTACGCGCTCGTCACGGGAGCCACGGGAGGGCTCGGAAGACAATTTGCGTATCTTCTTGCGGAGCGCGGCGAAGCGCTTCTGCTGACGGGGCGCTCGGCGGAGAAGCTCGCTTCGCTCAGGGAGGAGATCGTCTCCCGCTTCCCGAAGAGTGAAATTCTGTTCGAGCCGTGCGATCTCTCGGACGCAGACGACCGCGCGCGTTTTTTTGCGAAGATCGGCGCGCTTCGCTTTTCCCTGCTCGTCAACGTCGCGGGTGCGGATATCCAGAAGGCGTTTGCCGACTACACGCGGGAGAAACTGCTCTTTCAGGCGCGCGTCAATTTCGAGGCGGCGGTCGATCTTGCGAAATTTGTCTTTGAACACAGAGGAGATTCGTTGGGCGTTTTGACGGTGTCGAGCGTCTCGGGGCTCTATCCGATGCCGTACTTTGCGCTGTACAGCGCGACCAAGTGCGCGCTCACTTCCTTTTTCTCGGCGCTCCATGTCGAATGGAAGGGCGTGGCGTCCGTCACGACGGTGCTCCCCGGCTCGATCCCCACGCGCGAGGACGTCAAGGCGTATATCGCGGCGCAGGGGCTTTGGGGAAAACTTGCCGCCATGCCGCCCGAAAAGGTGGCGAAAAAGTCGCTGGAAGCGCTGAAACGAAACAAGCGGACGTATATCCCGGGATTTTGGAACAAACTCATGCGTGCGGGGACGGCGCTCTTGCCTCTGCCTTGGAAGATGCGCTTCATCGCCGCGCGTTGGAGCAAGACGGAAAAAGATGCGTTCTGAATGGGCGGCTTCGCCGCAAATGACACATTCCGACGCAAAAATATGATTAGGAGAGAATATTATGGTCATTGGGGTAATTTTTGCAATTTTGTTTGCGGTCATCTTTATTGCCTGCATTTCGGTCTATTTGAAGAAATCGGGCGCGCTGCGCGGCAAGGGAAAGGGCGGCTATGTGACGGAACAGGACAGGACGATCGCCCGCGTGTGTGCGGCGGGAGCCGCGCTCGCCGCGGTTCTCTTTGTGCTCGTCCCCGCGAGCTTTCACACCGTCGATACGGGCGAGATCGCCGTCGTCAAGCATCTCGGAAAGGCGCGCGCCGTCAGAAGTTCGGGTACATATTTCGATTTCTGGCTGACCGAACAGTACGTAACTTACGATGCGACCGTGCAAACGCTGAGTATTTCGACGGGCGCCTATTCCAAGGACGCGCAGTCAATGGATTTCGATATGACGGTACAGTATCAGATCAACGCTGAGCAGAGCATCGAGATCGCGGAAAAGTACGGCTCTTTGCAGACGCTGTCCAACCGCATCGAGAGCGTCTCGCTGGAGAGGGCGAAGTCTATTCTCTCTTCCTATTCCGCGATGACCATCATCGAGACGCGGGAATCCATCTCTCCCGAAGTGGAGCGCACCATTCAGTCCACGATCTCCGACAACTATTACGTCACGATCGTGGCGGTCGTGCTGACGAACATCGACTTTTCGGACGAATTTGAGGAGACCGTCGAGCAGAAGATGATCGCGGAACAGCAGGTCATCACGGCGGAATACGAGAAGGAGAAGGCGATCGTCGCCGCGGAACAGCAACTCGAAGTGGCGCGGCTCAACGCGCAGGCGCTCATCGTAGAGGCGGAGGCGGACGCGGAGTCCGTGCGGCTCGTGGCGCAGGCGGAGGCGCAGTCGATCGCGTTCAAGTCGGTGGAGATCGCGCGCATGCTCGGCTTTACCATTCTCGAAAAGACGGTGGACGATGAGACCGAATATTACATCGACTTCACGGGAAAAACTTCCGAGGAGATCGCGGTCATCGAGTCGTATTTGCGCTATGCGGAATATCTCGCGAAATGGGACGGCGTGCTGCCGAACACCTATGTTGTCACGGACGGGAGCGGCGCGTCTATCATGATTCCTGTGCAGTAAAGGGAGGAAAAGGCAGGCTTTTGCTTGCCTTTTTTGTCGTATCATAGTATAATGCTGCTTAGGAGAAAAATAGTTTTATGAGCAGAGCCGATTCGATCTTTATTGAAAATTGCAAGGACATCTTAAGCCACGGGGTGTGGGACACCGATCAGCAGGTGCGCCCGCATTGGGAGGACGGCGCGCCGGCGCACACCGTCAAGAAATTCGGCATTGTGAACCGCTACGATCTGCGCGAGGAATTTCCCGCCCTCACCATTCGCCGCCTCGCTTTCAAGTCCAGCCTCGACGAACTTTTGTGGATCTGGCAGAAGAAGAGCAACAACGTGCACGATCTCTCGTCGCATATCTGGGATTCCTGGGCGGACGAGAGCGGCTCCATCGGCAAGGCGTACGGCTATCAGCTTCGGCAGAAGCATCAATACAAAGAGGGCGAATTCGATCAGGTCGACCGCGTGCTATACGATCTGAAGCACAATCCCGCAAGCAGGCGGATTTTGACAAATCTGTACAACTTTGAAGATCTGCACGAGATGCATTTGTATCCCTGCGCCTATTCGATGACCTTCAACGTCTCGGGAAACGTCTTGAACGGCATACTCAACCAGCGCTCCAACGACATGCTCGCGGCAAACAACTGGAACGTGGCGCAATACGCCCTGCTTCTGAAAATGTTCGCGCAGGTCTCGGGGCTCGTCGCGGGGGAGCTCGTCCACGTCATCGCGGACGCGCACATTTACGACCGACATGTGCCGATCATCGAGAAGATCATCGAAAATCCTTGCTTTGAGGCACCGACGCTCGTCATGAACGAGGACGTCAAAGATTTCTATGCGTTCAAGAAGGACGATTTCAGGCTTGAAAATTACGTCTATACCGTGCTCGAAGAAAAAATTCCGGTGGCGATCTGACATGAAAGCAATCTTGCACGCAGATAAAAACTGGGGCATCGGGAGGGACAACGGACTCATGTTCCGCCTGCCCGCCGATATGCGCTTTTTCAAAGAGACGACGACGGGCAACGTCGTCGTGATGGGGGCGAATACCCTTCGGTCCTTTCCCAAGGGACCGCTTCCCAACCGCACGAACATCGTGCTTTCGCGCACGCTGGAAGAGGGGGAGGGGTACATCGTTGTCCGTTCGGAAGAGGAACTTTTTTCCCTTTTGGAGAACTATCCGAAGGAGTCGGTCTATCTGATCGGGGGCGCTTCCCTCTATCGTAAGTTTTTTCCGCTCTGCGAGGAGATCCTGCTCACCAAAGTGGACGCGGACGGCGGGGCGGATGCGTTTGTCGAAAATCTCGACGAGAATGCGGATTTCGTGAAAATTTCGGAGAGCGAACCCGTGGAGACCAACGGCTACACGGTGCGTTTTTGCACCTATCGCAACAAAAAATTATAAAATACCGCCGATATTTTTCAAAATATCGGCTCTTTTTTCTTGTCAGATCGGCAAAAAAGGTTTAGAATAATACGGATATATCGGATAAAGCTTTTTTAGGAGTAATAAATACAGTGATCAGAAACGATTTGAGAAACGTGGCGATCATCGCACACGTAGACCACGGCAAGACGACTCTCGTCGATCAGTTGCTGAAGCAGTCCGGCACCTTCCGCGACAATCAGGTCGTCGAAGACCGCGTCATGGATTCCAACGATCTGGAGCGCGAGCGCGGCATTACCATTCTTGCAAAAAACACGAGCGTGCATTACAACGGCATTAAGATCAACATCATCGATACGCCGGGACATGCGGACTTCGGCGGAGAAGTCGAGCGCGTATTGCTCATGGTCAACGGCGTGCTCATCCTGGTCGACGCGGCGGAAGGCCCCATGCCGCAGACGCGTTTCGTCATGCAGAAGGCGCTCGAGCTCAATCACAAGCTCATCATCGTCATCAACAAAGTGGACCGCCCCGACGCGCGCGTCAAAGAGGTCATCGACGAGGTCTTGGAGCTTCTGATGGACTTGAATGCGACGGACGAACAGCTCGACAGCCCGTTCGTGTTCTGCTCGGGCAGAGCGGGAACGTCTTCGCTCGACCCCGACGCGCAGGGGACTGACTTAAAACCTCTCTTCGATACCATCATCGAACACATTCCGCCCATGGAAGTGGACGAGACGGGCGCGACGCAGATGCTTGTCTCCTCCATCGATTACAACGAGTACGTCGGAAGAATGGGCATAGGCAAGATTGAACGCGGCAAACTGCGCGTGGGGCAGGACGTCACCGTCTGCAACTATAACCACCACGACGTGCGCCTGCGCGGCAAGATCGTCAATCTCTATCAGATCGAAGGGCTCAGCCGCGTGGATTGCGAAGAGGCGATCGCGGGGGACATCGTTTGCTTCTCCGGTCTCGAAAAGATCAACATCGGCGACACGGTCTGTGATTCCGCTGAAGTGGAGCCCGTGAAGTTTGCAAAGATCTCTGAGCCCACCGTCGAGATGATCTTCTCCGTCAACGACAGTCCGTTTGCGGGAAAGGAAGGCAAGTTCGTCACCACGCGGCACTTGCACGATCGTCTGTTCCGCGAACTTTTGAAGGACGTTTCCCTGCGCGTGGAAAACACGGATTCCGCCGATTCTTATCGCGTCAGCGGCAGAGGCGAAATGCACCTCTCCATACTCATCGAGACGATGCGAAGAGAAGGTTATGAGTTCCAGGTCAGCCCTCCGAAGGTGCTCTACAAAGAGATCGACGGACAGCGCTACGAGCCCATCGAGCGGCTTATCGTGGATGTCCCCGAAGATATGACGGGCCCCGTATTCCAGAGCATGGGAGAGAGAAAGGGCGAACTCGTCCACATGAGCGCGATCGGTTCGAGGATGCGCCTGGAATTCCTCGTCCCCGCCCGCGGGCTCTTCGGCTATAAGAGCCAGTTTCTCACGGATACGAAGGGCGAGGGTGTGCTGAATTCGCTCTTCTTCGAATACCAGCCGTATAAGGGAGACATCGCGCGGCGCGATACGGGCTCCCTCGTCGCGTTCGAAACGGGCGAGGCGGTCACCTACGGGCTCTTCAACGCGCAGGGCAGAGGTACGCTGTTCATCGGCCCCGGTACGCCCGTCTACGAGGGCATGGTCATAGGGTTCAGCCCCAAATCGGAAGACATCAACGTCAACGTTTGTAAGACGAAGCATCTGACGAACACCCGTTCTTCGGCGAGCGACGACGCGCTCAGACTCATCTCTCCCAAGCGCATGAGCCTGGAAGAGGCGTTGGAATTTTTGAACGACGACGAACTTCTGGAAGTCACGCCGCAGAACATCCGCGTCAGGAAGCGCATACTCGACGGCGAGCTCCGTGCAAAGGCGCGCGCGAAGGAAAAGAAAGCCTGACCGATCTTTGTTCGCGGTCGGATGAGGCATAATCGGACGATCGCCCGCATACGGTAGAGTATGCAGGAAACGTCTCAGATTCTTACGATCGAAGGACAAAGCAGAATTACGCTCTCTTGCATAGAGGGCGTCATTTCTTTTTCGGAGAGCAAAATTTTGTTGGGGCATACCGGAGGAAGGATAGAGATCGGCGGAAAAGCGCTCAAGATCGAGGGGTTTTCCAAAGCGAACGGAGGTTTTTCGGCGACGGGGACCATCGAATCGGTGCGCTATCTCGGAAAGGGAGAAAAGCTGAAAAGCAAGATATTCAGATGAAATTTGTCTTGCTCGCCATGGCTTCGGGCATTTTGGGCGGCGTGTTGTACGAAATGCTTCTGCCCGTCAGACGGATATTTGGCAAAGGGCGCGTTTTTGACGGACTGTTTGCCGTTCCCTTCACGGCGGCGTACGTCTCTTTTGCGGTCTTCTACTGTTTTCCGCCCGTCAGATTGTACTTGTTTCTTTTTTCGTTGCTCGGATTCTGGATGTATCGGAAAAGTATTCACAGAATACTTGATTTTTTTGCCGCATTGTGCTATAATAAAGAAAAAAAAGAAGGGCCATTGCGACATGACAGAAGAAAAAGCAGAACGCCTGGTGAAAGCGTTTACGGTGACGGGAACGATCCTTCTCGTTCTCCTGATCTGCATTCTGTGTTACCAGTTCCTCTGCATCAAAAAAATAAGGCGCGAAAAGGCAGATCTGGAAGCGCGCATCGAACAGCTCCAGGAGCAGGTGGAGAACAAAGAGGGTGATCTCGAATATTACCGTTCGGAGTTGTATCTCGAAAATGCGGCGAGAAAATATCATTATATTTTTCCCGGAGACGTAAAAGAATGAAATTTGCGGTAATCGATATCGGTTCGAATTCCGTTCGCCTGATGATGCGGGCGAACGGAATTACTTTATATAAGAAAGTCTGCACGACGCGGCTCGGGGACAGGCTGTCGCTTACGGGCGCATTGCTGGAAGACGCCATGGCGCGGACGTCGGAAGCGGTCGCTTGTTTTGTCGCGGAGGCAAAGGCGGACGGGGCGGAACAGATCTCCGTGTTCGCGACCGCAGCCGTGCGGAGCGCGAAAAACGGAGCGACGTTTGCAGAGAGGACGGAGGCGCTCTGCGGCGTAAAAGTGGACGTCATTTCGGGAGAGACGGAGGCGCGCATCGGGTTGTTGGGTGCAGTCGGCAGGCATGCGGGTGCGATCGTGGACGTCGGCGGCGCGAGCACGGAAATATCCGTGCGCGACGAGGAGAGGATGATCTATTCCAAGAGCGTGAACGTCGGCACGGTGCGCCTCTTTGATCTGTGCGGTTCGGATGAGGGGAAATTAAACGATCTGATCGGGCAAAAATTGTCGGAATACGGCAAGATCCCTCTTTCGGGGCGCGTATATGCGATCGGCGGAACGGCGACAACTCTTGCGGCGGTCAGTCTTCGGCTGGAACCCTTCGACGCGTCGGCGGTCAACGGATTCTCTCTCACGCAGGAGAAGCTCCGCGCGCTTTGCGATCTCATCCTTCCGCTCTCCGTTGAGGAGCGGGCAAAGATCAGAGGAATGGACCGCAACAAACTCGACGTCATCGGCGGAGGGGCGCTTCTGCTCTGGCGCATCGCCGAACGCTGGGGCGTTCCTGAGCTTGTCGTGAGCTGTGCGGACAATCTCGAAGGATATGCCGTCGAAAAGGGACTGGATGTATGAAGATTTTTAAGGAAGCCTATCGTATCTTTCTGCTCATCGTTGCGTTTGCGCTCACCGTCTTTGTTTTTTTCTACGACGTGGTCGCTGCCTCGCGCGCGGACGGTTGGACGGTTCTGTTCGGAATTTTGGGCTTTTTGTTATCTTCATGTCTTGCCGTCGTTTTTCACGAGGCGGGGCATCTGCTCTTTGGTATCTGTTTCGGGATGCGCCCCGTCAGAGTGCAGATCGGACCGTTTGTCTTCGATCGGAACAAAAAGGGAGTTGCACTGCGCAATTTTGAGCCGTTCGGGTCGTGCGATTTCTATCCCGTAAGGACAGATCGCCTCTCGCTCCGCTATGCGATGACGGTGGCGGGCGGTCTGATCTTCTCGCTCGCGTTTGTGTTGCTCAGTGCACTGTTTTATCTGAGAGGCGGAGCGATGCACTATGTCTTCGGCATGGGATTGCCCGTCTCCGTGTTCTTGTTTTTCTACAATGCGGCGCCGCTGTCGCTCCCTTCGGGGGATACGGACGGCAGACTGCTCGCCGATATTTTGGCGAAGACGCCTGAGACGATCGTCACGTTGCACGTTTTGGCGATCCAGGGCGGGCTTCTTTCCCGCTCGCCCGCCTCTCTTTCCGAAGATCTCTATTTCGACGTCCCCGTCGTCGCGGAGGATGAGCGCGGCTTTATCGCGCTGACGCGGCTGAGGTATCTGTATTTTCTTGATAAAGGAGACAGGGCGGGAGCTCTCGCGCAGAGCATGCGACTGCGCGAACTCCTCGTATATCTCTCCGAGGGAGACCTGGAAGAGATCTATTCTCAGCTTTTATACGATTGTTGCGCATTGGAACGCAACGAAGACGGCGCCGCCGCGCTCTTTGACAGGCAGGAGGAATATCTGCTCTCGCAAAAGAGTGCGACTGCCTATCGGATCCTGGCGGCATATCATGCAACTTACGGAGAAAAAGAGCGCGCAGAGGAATATGTGCGGTCGGCAAGGAGCGCCCTTGCCAACGAACCGCTTGCGGGCATCGCAAAGATGGAAGAAAAGCTGTTGAACGAAACGAACGCCTGACGGCGTTCGTTTTTTGATGCAGAGAGAGTTTTCAAGGATAAAAATCGAGGAAACAGTTGCTTTTTTTCTGATTTTGTGTATAATAGTATTTGGTATAATTTGTAATTTTGCACCAATTTTTTGGAGGATCTCATGGATAAAATTCAGTTGTTGCAGTCCAGAAAAGAGAAGATCGAAGAAGCGGGCAAGGCGGTGCGCGGCGAGATCGCAAAGATCATCGACGCCGAGAGCTTTGTGGAATTTTCTTCTTTCAGCTTTTCAAAAAACGACTTTTACGGCGAAGAGGCGGAAGGCGAAGGCGTCGTGACGGGATTTGCGACCGTGGACGGTTATCCGTGCTACGTCGTTGCTCAGAACTTTGCCGTTCTCTCCGGTGGATTGTCGAAAGCGAACTGTGCAAAGATCGTGAAATGCCTGAATGCGGCGGAAAAGAATCAGACGCCCGTCATCTATCTTCTGCATACGCACGGCATGCAGGTCGGAGAGGGGGTGGAAGCGCTCGAAGGTGCGGCTTCCCTGCTGTTAAAGGTGTCGCAGCTCAAAGGCGTCGTGCCGCAGTACGCGATCGTAAACGGCGACGTGTACGGATCTGCGGCGATGATCGCGGCGATCGCGGATTTTTCGTTTTTCCTGGACGAGAGCGTGCTTGCGCTCAACAGCCCTCTGGTCGTTTCCGCATTCAGCGGGAAAAATCTGCCGAAGGCGGAAGTCGGAGGCGCTAAGGCGCTCGACAAGACGAACATTCCCTCGTTCGTCGTAAAGAAACTGGAGGAAGCGAAGGAGACGATCGCCAAGATCACGGAGTATCTCTCTCTCGGAACGATCGACGCTGAGCTCAACGAGGCGATCCCCGCACTCAACCAAAAGGCGGACGTGAAGACGCTTCTGACGGTGTTCGAATCTTATCTTGAAGTAGGGAAGGGCTGTGCGTCCGACGTTCACACCGTGCTCGGCAGAGTGGGCGGAATCGCCGTCGCGGCGGTGCTCTTCGACGAAAGCGTAAAGCTCAATGCGCAAAAGCTTCGCAAGATCAGAGACTTTGCGGAACTTGCGAGCTGTTATGCGCTGCCGTTCGTGACGTTCGTCGATTGCGTGGGATTCTGCCCGTGCATGGAGAACAACAACAGTCTCGTCCTCAAAGAAGCCGGAGAATATCTTTCCATGCTGGATACGCTCGACACCGCGAAGATTGCGATTGTTACGGGCAAGGCGATCGGACTCGGCTACTCTCTCTTTGCCGCAAAGTCGCTCGGATTTGATTATGTCTATGCCTTTGCTACGGCGAAGATCGCACTCTTTGACAGCGTGCAGGGCGCAGAGATCGAGTTCGGCGGAGGCGCCGACAGGGAAAAGCTAGCGCAAAAATATGCGGACGAAACGGCGGATCCGATCAATGCGGCGAAGGGCGGATACATCGACAACATCATCGAACCGCAGTTCGTCAAACAATACCTGATCGCATCGCTGCAGATGCTCACGGCTTAGAGGTGAAACTATGTTGAATTTGTTGGCATCCGACATTACGCTGCTCGACGCATTGGTCTATGCGCTGTTCGGATTTGCGTTTGTTTTCATCGGCATTGCCGTTCTGATCGCAATTTTGAGCGGCATCGGGCTGATCATGAGAAAGGTTGGCAAAGAGCTTCCTGCGGTAAAACAACCCAAGAAAGCGGAACCTCTTCCCGCGCCCCCCGTTCCCGCAGAGGAGACGGAAGTCCCCGACGAAGTCAAGGCGGCGATCATCGCGGCGATCATGGCATTTTATGAAACGGAAAAACCGTATTGCGGTTTCACGGTAAAAAGAATTAAAAGAATCGGTTAATCAAGGAGAGAAATTATGCGTAATTTTATCGTTACTATCGACGGCAAACAGTATGAAGTAGGCGTTGAGGAAGTCGGCGTCGCTTCCGCACCCGCGGCTCCCGCTCCGCAGATCGCGGCGCAGCCCGCACCGAGCGCTCCCGCCGCACCCAAAAGCGTGGCAAAGGGCGAGAAACTCGTCTCTCCGTTCCCCGGTCTCATTAAAAATTTACTGGTGGCAGAGGGCGCTTCCGTCAAGAAAGATCAGCCCGTGCTCGTGCTCGAGGCAATGAAGATGGACAACGACATCACGGCTCCCTGCGACGGAAAGATCTCTTTCGTCGTCGCAAAGGGCGCAAATGTGGAATCCGGCGCGACTTTGGCAGTGATCGGCTGAGGAGGGACCAATGCTCTCTAATATGCTTGCCATCGACATAGTCGATACCTTGAAGAATCTTTGGGAGTCCATGGGATTTACGCAAGGTTCTTGGGGAAACTATGTGATGCTTCTGATCTCATTTGCGCTCATGTATCTTGCCATCGTCAAGAAATATGAGCCGCTGTTGTTGCTTCCCATCGCGTTCGGCATGTTCCTGATCAATATTCCTGGGGCGGAGCGCGTCGTTTGGGGTTCCTATGCGGAGGGCGCGGCGCACGACTATGAAAACGTCTTGCCTGAGACGAGGGGACTGTTGTGGTATCTCTATTACGGCGTGCAGCACGTGATCTACCCGCCGCTCATCTTCCTCGGCATCGGTGCCATGACCGATTTCGGTCCGCTCATCTCCAATCCGAAGAGCATGCTCATCGGTGCGGCGGCGCAGCTCGGCATCTTCCTGACCCTCATCGGCGCGGTGGCGCTCGGGTTTACGGGAGCGGCGGCTGCCGCGATCGCCATCATCGGCGGCGCGGACGGCCCGACTGCCATTTACGTCGCGTCGAAGCTGGCTCCGAACCTGCTTTCTCAGATCGCCATTGCGGCATATTCGTATATGGCGCTCATTCCCATCATCCAAAAGCCGATCATGAAGCTCTGCACGACGAAAAAAGAGCGCATGATCCGCATGAAACAGCTTCGCTCGGTCAGCAAACTCGAAAAGGTGATCTTTCCGATTTTGGTCACTCTGATCGTCGGCATCCTGCTTCCCGACGCCATTCCGCTTCTGGGTATGCTCATGCTCGGCAACCTTTTGCGCGAAAGCGGCGTATGCGACAGACTTTCCTCTCAGGCGCAGAACGGGCTGATGAATACGATCACGATCTTTTTGGGCGTCTCCGTCGGCTGCAAGGCGAAGGCGGACATCTTCCTTACGGTCGATACGCTCAGCATCGTGTTGCTCGGACTCATCGCGTTCTGTTTCGGCACCGTCGGCGGTCTTTTGATGGCAAAATTGATGAACAAACTTTCCGGCGGAAAGATCAATCCTCTCATCGGCTCTGCGGGTGTCTCTGCGGTGCCTATGGCGGCGCGCATTTCCGAGGATATGGGGCGCAAATATGACCCTCAGAACCATTTGCTGATGCATGCAATGGGACCCAACGTAGCGGGCGTTATCGGCTCGGCGATCGCCGCCGGAGCGTTGCTCGCTTGTTTCGGATGACCACAAGGAGAATGATATATGGCGAATAAAACTCAGAAAAAAATCATGATTACGGAGACGATCCTGCGCGATGCGCATCAATCTCAGGCGGCGACGAGAATGTCATTGGAACAGATGCTTCCTGCGCTCGAGATGCTCGATGAAGTGGGGTATTATTCCCTGGAAGCTTGGGGCGGCGCTACGTTTGATTCCTGCCTGCGCTTTTTGAACGAAGATCCCTGGGAGCGGCTCAGAACACTGAAGGCGCACCTCAAAAAGACGCCCATTCAAATGTTGCTTCGCGGGCAGAATTTGCTCGGATATCGCCACTATGCGGACGACGTCGTAGAGAAATTCGTCGCAAAATCCATTGAAAACGGCGTGGGCGTCGTACGCGTGTTCGACGCGTTGAACGATCCGAGGAACCTGGAGACTTCCGTCAAGGCCATCAAGAAATACGGCGGCGTCTGCGAGACCGCGATCAGTTACACGACCAGTCCCGTGCACACGCTGGATTATTTCGTGAAGCTCGCCAAGACGCTTGAAAGCATGGGCGCGGACAATATCTGCATCAAGGATATGGCGAACCTGCTGTTGCCCTTCGATGCTTACGAACTCGTATCCAGGCTGAAGAAGGAGCTCCTTCCGCAGACCAAATTGCACCTGCATACGCACAACACGGCAGGTACGGGCGATATGGTCAATCTGATGGCGATTCAGGCGGGTGTGGATATCGTCGATACCGCGCTTTCGCCCCTCGGAAACGGCACTTCGCAGCCCGCGACCGAACCTCTGGTGGCGACGCTGAAGGGGACTCCGTATGACACGGGTATCAGCATCGAGAAACTTTTGCCCATCGTTCAGCACTTCAAGAAGGTTGCGGCTGAGCTGGAAAAGGCAGGCATTCTCAACCCGAAGGTGCGCTCCATCGACATCAACACGTTGCTCTATCAGGTTCCCGGAGGCATGCTCTCCAACCTGATGAATCAGCTCAAAAATCAAGGCAAGCTCGACAGGCTCACTGACTGCCTTGCGGAAGTACCCAACGTCAGAAAGGATTGCGGCTATCCGCCGCTGGTTACCCCTTCCTCGCAGATCGTCGGTACGCAAGCCGTGCTGAACGTGCTCGCCGGCGAGCGCTACAAGATGGTGACGAAAGAGACCAAGGCGCTCCTTCGCGGCGAGTACGGTCAGCTGCCCGTCGATCCCGATCCCGAAGTGGTCGCAAAGGTCATTCCCGGCGTGGAAAGGATCACTTACCGCCCCGCCGACGACATTGCGCCCGAATACGAGGCTTTGAAGAAAGAAGTCATCGAAAAGGGATATTACGAACAGGAAGAAGACGTCCTTTCGTATGCGGTGTTCGAACAGGTTGCGGAGAACTTCTTCAAGTGGAGAAAGGCGCAGAAGATCGGCGTGGACACCGATCTTGCAAAGAGCGGCGTCTATCCCGTCTGAGCTATGAAAATATTATTGACAAATGATGACGGCATCGAAAGCGAGGGCATTTTGGCCCTCGCTCGCCGATTGTCCGAAAAACATTCCGTGATTGTCGTCGCTCCTCAAAGAAATCAGTCGGCGAAGAGCCATTCCATCACCATGCGCGGAAAACAGTCGCTGAAGCGGTGGGAGGAAGGCGGGACGAACTTCTATGCGTTTGACGGAACGCCTGCCGATTGCGTACAGTTTGCCGAGACCGAGCTTGGGTATGATGCGGACATCGTGATTTCGGGAATCAACAACGGCATGAATCTGGGGAGCGACGTGCTCTATTCGGGGACGGTCGGCGCGGCGATGGACGGCGCGCATTTCGGCATGAGAGCGATTGCGGTTTCGCTTTACTATGATTATTCCGACGCGCCCGAAACGCTTTCCTTCGACGGGGCCGCCGCCTACATAGAGGAAAATTTGTTGCGTTTTTATCGTTTGCTGTCGCCCGGAATGACGCTCAACGTCAATGTGCCGCTTGCGCCCGCATGCGGAGAAGCGTTTTGTCCGCTCGGTTTCAGCAATTACGATCAGAAATATTCTTTTGACGGCGAGCATTATACGTTGCAGGGGATTCCGTTCGATCTGGCGAGGTCGGAAGAAGGATGCGACCTTTGGTATGCTTCCCGCGGTTATATTACGCTGACGCCGCTTCTCTTGAATTTTACAGACAGGGAGACTTTGGCTCGATGGAAAAAGATGTGATCGTGATCGGAGGCGGGGCGTCCGGAATGACGGCGGCATATTTTGCGGCATTGCGCGGCAATCGCGTCGTCTTATTGGAAAAGAACGAAAAACTCGGCAAAAAAATATATATTACGGGAAAAGGCAGGTGCAATTTTACCAACGACTCTTCGCCGGAGGAGGCAATGAAGCACATTGTTTCAAATCCGAAGTTTATGACGGGTGCGCTGCGCGCATTTCCTCCCGAGAGCGTCATGCGTTTTTTTGAGGACGGAGGTCTGCGCATCAAAACGGAGCGGGGCAATCGTGTATTTCCGCTCTCCGACCATGCGAGCGACGTGACAAAGACGTTGGAACAGTATTGCCGAAAGGCGGGCGTGGAGATATGTCTGAAAGAAACCGTGCGTTCCGTCTCGAAAAAGCAATGTACTATGCCTGACATACTATCAGAAAACAATACTATGTTTGACATATTAACGGACTGCGGCGCGCGGACAGCGGACGCAGTGATTGTCGCTACGGGCGGTTTGTCCTATCCGACGACGGGCAGCACGGGAGACGGGTATCGCTTTGCGCGGGAATTCGGACATTCGACCGTTGCAGCCGTTCCCGCGCTCTGCGGCATAGAGACCGAAGGGACGGATTGCGCGCAGATGCAGGGTTTATCTTTGAAAAATGTCCGACTTTCCGCCTTAAGAAAGGGCAGGGAGATCGCTTCTTTCTTTGGGGAAATGTTGTTTACGCATTTCGGGATATCGGGACCGAGCGTGCTCTCGCTCTCTTCTCATCTCAATCGGTTGCCTCTCCCCGAAGTGGAGCTGCGTCTCGATCTGAAGCCCGCGCTTACCGACGGGCAGTTGGATCAGAGACTCTTGCGCGATTTTGACGCGGATAAAAATAAGGCGATAGGCAACGTGCTCGGTGGGCTTTTGCCGAAGGCGATGATCTCTGTCGTGCTCCGCAGAGCAAACATTTCTCCGCAAAAACCTGTCAATTCCGTCACGAAAGCGGAGCGCAAAGGCTTGCTTTCCGCAATAAAATGTTTTATAATGATCCCGTCGGCGCTCAGACCGATCGAGGAAGCCATCGTAACTGCGGGAGGCGTTTCGGTGAGGGAGATCAATCCCGGGACGATGGAGAGCAAGCTTGTCCCCGGCCTCTTTTTTTGCGGGGAAGTGCTCGATCTCGACGCCTATACGGGAGGATTTAATTTGCAGATCGCGTTTTCCACGGGCTATGCCGCGGGCAACGCCGTCTGAAGGAGTTTATTATGAAATCGATCCGCGGTGCGACGACGGTCGCTTCCGATCAGCCGAACGAAATCCGTCAGGCAGTGAAAGAGCTGCTCTGGGAGATCGCGGCGAAAAATCAACTCAAACAGGACGATATCGCCTTTATTCTGTTTTCCAACACTGCGGATATCCGCTCTCTCTATCCCGCAAAAGCGGCGAGAGAAGCGGGTTTTATTATGCCCGCGCTCTATTCTTCGGCAGAGCCCGAGATCGAGGGGGCGTTGCCCCTCTGCATTCGCGTGCTTTTGCTCGCGGACGGCGAAGGAAAGGGCGTTCCGGTCTATCTGCGGGAAGCCAGTAGATTGAGAAAAGACAAATTTGCCCGTTTCAACGTGGCGCTGGACGGACCTGCGGGGAGCGGCAAGAGCACGATCGCGAAGCTGCTCGCGGCACAATACGATATTTTGTATCTGGATACGGGAGCCATGTACCGCGCCTGCGCGCTCAAAGCGCTTCGCTGCGAGGTTTCTTTAGACGATGCGCGCGCCGTCGAAACGTTGATGGAGCACACCTGCCTCGACATTCGTTACGAAGGCGGGAAACAGGCGACATATCTCGACGGAGAGGACGTTTCGTCTCAGATTCGTACGCCGGAAGTGGCGGGTGCCGCTTCTGCCGTCGCGGCGCACGCCTGTGTCCGCAAAAAAATGGTGGAAATGCAGCGTTCGATCGCGGCTAAGCAGTCCTGCGTGCTCGACGGAAGAGACATCGGCACGGAAGTGTTGCCTCACGCCGATTTCAAGTTTTTCTTGACGGCTTCTTCCGCGGTGCGCGCAAAGAGAAGGTGCGAAGATCTGAAGGCGATGGGACTCGCCGCCGATTTCGAAGAGGTCAAAAAGCAGATCGAAGAGCGGGACTATCGGGACGCGCATCGCGATATTTCGCCGCTTCGGCAGGCGGAAGATGCCTGTCTGATCGATACTTCCGATCTCTCGGTCGACGAGGTGCTTCTTCGCATCCATGCAAAAATACAGGAGAAAATTTGAATGAAACAAGAAAAAGAACCCAAAAAGAAGAAGGAAGATCTTTCTTTTCAGGTGACCAAAAAGGGACGCAGGATGTGCGGCATGCTGAATTTTTTGCGCATCATCGTCATCCCTTTGTTTTTCCTTATCTATCCTTTCCGTTATTACGGGAATCGTAAAGTCAAGGACGGCGCCTGCATTTATATCGGGAATCATTACAGGATTTGGGATATTATTTATCCTGCCGCCACGACTTGGGAGGGCATTCACTTTTTGTCCAAAAAATCCGTGACCAGCAACTGGTTCATGGAGTTCTGGTGCCGCGGCTGCAAGGTGATCAGCGTCAACCGCGACGGTAACGACGCCCGCGCGATCATGGAGTCCATACGCTGTCTGAAAAACGGAGAGAAGATCAGCATTTTCCCCGAGGGGACGCGCAACAAGACGGATGCGCAGATGCTTCCGTTTAAGCCCGGTGCATCTATGTTCGCGATCCGCACGAAGACGCCGATCGTTCCCATTATGCAGTATAAAAAATCGAGACCCTTTCGAGTTTCGCACATTCTCATCGGAGAGCCGTTTGAGCTGTCGGAGTATTACGACAGGAAGCTGACGCAGGAAGATTATGCGGAGGCCGATCAGAAGCTTTACGATCTGCTTTTGAAGATGCGCAGCGACCATGAGGCGTTCCTCGCTTCCAAGAGGAGGCGCCGCTGATGGAGGTACTGATCGCCAAAAGCAGCGGATTTTGTTCCGGCGTAAAAAATGCGGTCAATACCGCCATGACGATCGATCCCGACAATACGTATGTTTACGGCGAGATCATTCACAACAAGGACGTGACGCAAAAGATCGCAGAGCGCGGCATTCGCGTCGTGGAACACCTTTCCGAGGTGCCGGACGGCGCACGGCTTCTGATCCGTTCTCACGGCGTCGGGAAGGCAATTTACGAGGAATGTGAAGCGCGGGGCATCGAGGTCGTGGACTGCACCTGTGCGTTTGTAAAGCGCACTCAAAACATTGTGCGGGAATATCATCGGAAGGACTATGACATCGTCATCATCGGGGAGGCGTCTCACCCCGAAGTGGTGGGGCTGAGCGGCTGGTGCGAAAACCAGGCAATCGTTTATTCGTCCGACGAGGCTGATTTTTCTTTTGTGCGGGAAAGAAATATCTGCGTCGTCTGCCAAACGACTTTTTCGAAAGAAAAATTTGACAAAATCATTAAAATTATTAAAAAAGAATGCCGAAAAACGGTTGCAGTTTTCGAGACAATTTGTTATACTACTATAGGACGTCAGCTGGAAGCGGAAAAGCTGTCCAAAGAATGTGACGCAATGATCGTGATCGGAGGTCTGAACAGCTCCAACACGAATAAATTATACGACATCTGTGCGAATCACTGCGCGCATGTCATACGTTTGGAAAATTCTGCCTCGTTTCGGGCAGAAAGTATTAAAAATTTTAATAGGGTAGGAATTGTGTCGGGCGCCAGTACGCCGGACACACAACACCGGGAGGTTCTCTTAAAGATGGAAAGTATCGACACAGAAGGCAAAGCAACGAACGCAATGGAAGAGTTTGTTGCAAAGATCGACAATGGACAGTCCAAGTTCAGAAAGGGCCAGCTTATTACGGCAATCATTTCGTCCGCAGACGATGAGGGCGTAGCCGTCTTGTTGCCTTTCTCAAAGAAAGAGATTGTGCTCGATAAAAATGAGATCGACTGCGAAGAGTATAAAAGAGAAGAGTTTAGCGCGAAAGCGGGTTCTGAAATAGAGTTGATGGTTGTAGCGTTGAATCCTGTCAAGCTTTCTCAGAAGATGATCAGAAAAATGAAGGAAGAAGAAGCAGTGATCGCCGATATCGAAGCGGGAAAAGAATTCGACGTTACCTGCACCGGATTCAACAAGGGCGGTCTTACTTCCGAGCTCGGCACTTATGCGATCTTCGTTCCCGCAAAGGAAATTCGTTCCGGTTATGTGAAGGACCTTGAAAAGTACGTAGGAAAGAAACTCAGGCTGCGCGCGCTCGAGATCAAGAAGGGCGAAAGAAAGAAGGAGATCATCGCTTCTCAGAGAGTGATCATCGAAGAGGAGAGAGCGGCAAAGAAGGCTGCGGAAGATGCAAGGATCGCTGAGTTCTTCGACTCCATCAAGGTCGACGACGTGGTCGAGGGCGAAGTTAAGCGCGTCACGTCTTTCGGCGCATTCGTTTCCGTCGGCGGTTTCGATTGCCTTGCACATATCTCGGATTTGTCCTGGACCGGAGTCAAGCAGGTCACGGATGTCCTCGAGATCGGCAAAAAATACGAGTTCAAAGTATTGAAGATCGACAACGAAAACAAGAAAGTTTCGATCGGTTATAAGCAGCTTCAGCCTCAGCCTTGGGATCTCGCGGCAGAGAAGTATAAGGAAGGCGACGTCATTCACGGAAAGGTTGTCCGCATCGTTCCCTTCGGCGCATTCGTCGAAGTCGAAAAAGGCATCGACGGTCTCGTGCATGTTTCCCAGATCTCTCACGAGTGGCTGGAAAATCCCACTTCCGTTCTGACGATCGGCGAAGAGGTCGATGCAAAGATCCTCGCGCTCGACTGTTATGCGAAGAAGATGACGCTCTCCATCAAGGCGCTTCTTCCCGAGACTGAAGTAAAGAAGGTTTCCAGAAAATCTGACGATGAGAACGGCAAGCCCGTCAAGAGAGTCAGAAAGGACAAGAACGGCGAAGAAGAGATCAGAGAATGGTCCGAAGGCGGCCTTGGCGGCGCTTCGATCGCCGATCTCCTGATGAAGCCTCAGGACAAGTAATTAAATGCAAGAAATGCTCTCCGTTTTTGAAGAGCATTTTTTTTGTCGACAGAAACTTTTTGCGCCCCGTCCGATCGTGCGCGATATCCCAACGGAACGCACGCTTCCGTTGGGATATTGTCGGAACGGAAAGATTGTTTTTCTGCGAAACTCTAAACATGTTTCCCGCGGCTTTGCCCGAGGAGCGGCGGGGAGTCATTCTCGGCTTGACAAAAAGCAGTCCGTTGCGGTATAATACGAACAACGGAGAAGTTTCATGAAAATTGTTTTGATCAATTCTTGGTACGCTCAGGGTAGCACAGGCTATCTCGTGAAGTGTTTTCGCGACAGATTGCTTGATTGCGGGCACGAAGCGCGCGTCTATTACGGTCGCGGCACCGAGTCGGAGGATGCCGGGGTCCGCAAGATCGGCAAAAGAGCCGATTTGTTTCTTCACGCCTTTCTGGCGCGGTCGACGGGCATGGAGGGATGTTTTTCCACCTTCCGCACCAGACGCATGTTGGACGAGATCGATGCCTTTTCTCCGGACGTCGTGTATCTTTTCAATCTGCATGCCTATTATCTCAACGAGTATTTGCTTTTGCGGCGACTGAAAGAAAAAAAATACAAAGTCGTATATGTGTTGTTCGACGAATATGCCTTCATGGGGAAATGTTGTTTTTCCATGGGGTGCGATCGCTTTCAAACCGAGTGCGGAAATTGCCCGAACGTCAGAGACTATCCGAAAAGCTGGATATTCGACAGAAGTAAGAAGCTTTTTTTAGAGAAAAAGGAAATTTTTTCGGATTGGAAAGAACTTACTTTGGCAGGCGTAGAATTTTTGAAAATTCAGGCGAAACGTTCGGCGATCGCTTCGCATCTGCCTTTTGAGACGCTCAACATGGGGATAGACATGCAAAAAACGTTTCTTCCTGTTCCGAGCGACGAATTGCGTCGCGCTCTCGGCATCGGGGCGAAGCAGAAAGTGGCGCTCACCGTTTGTTCTTCTTCCGATCGGAGGAAGGGAACCCGCTTTTTTTATGAGACGGCGAGATTGTGCCAAGGCGATGACGTCGTGTTCATTCAGGTCGGCATGGATGAAAAAATCAAGAACCTTCCGGTCAATTTTATCGGTATTCCGTATGTCTCCGACCTGCATGAACTGTGCCGTTATTTTTCGCTTGCCGACCTTTATCTTACGACGAGCTTTGGCGAAGCGATGGCGCTGGTGTACCTGGAGTCTCTCGCCTGCGGTACGCCTATCGCGGGATTCGACGTTTCGGGAGTGCCTTACACGGCAAGCAGAGAGTTTCTCAAAGTCGTGCCCTTCGGGGACACAAAGGCTTTGGCGGACGTCGTGCGAAGTTTTCCGCGCAAGACGCAGATTTCCGCTGACGCTTGTCGCAATTATGCCTTGGAGCATTATGCGCTTTCGGATTTTACGAGGCGGCTTTGTGAAATCGGGGGAGCGTCGGTATGAAGATCGTGCATTTGTGTCTTTGCGGTCCGTATTCAGACGGGTGGAACTATCAGGAAAACATGCTTGCGCTCTATCATGCGCGCGCAGGGCATGAGGTGACAGTGATCGCTTCGCGCTGGTATTTTGACGGAGGCGTCATGAAGCAGAAAGAGGCAGGGTGCTACGTCGATCTGAACGGCGTGCGCGTCGTGCGCCTGAACATGAAGCCGGATAGGGGGATCTATTTCCCCTTCAAACGATATTCCGGATTGAAGGATGCGCTCGAAGAAGCGTCTCCGGACGTGTTGTTTGTGCACGGATGTCAGTTCCCGGACATCGTCGTCGTTGTTTCGTTTCTGAAACGCCATCCGCAGACAGTCGTTTATGTGGACAATCACAATGATTTTTCCAACGGCGCGCGAAATTGGATCTCAAAAAATATTTTGCATAAAATTTTTTGGCGCCGCACGGCGCAAAAGATAGAGCCGTACGTCAGACAATTTTACGGCGTCTTGCCTGCACGGGTGGATTTTCTGAAGGAAATGTATCGTTTGCCCGAAAAGAAATGTTCGTTGCTCGTCATGGGAGCGGACGACGAGGCGATCGCGCGCGCGGAGAACGTCGGCAGCAGGGATAAGATACGGGAACGCTATCATGTCGAGCCCAATGATTTTCTCGTGGTCACGGGCGGGAAAATCGACGGTTTTAAAAAGCAAACTTTGCTTTTGATGCAGGCGGTCAAAGAGATAAGCTCATTGCCCGTAAAGTTGATCGTGTTCGGATCGGTGTCGGATGAGATCAGAGCGCAGTTTGACGCGCTGACGGACGGAGAGAAAGTGCAATATGCGGGCTGGGTCGAGGCAAACGACTCGTACGATTACTTTTCTGCGGCAGATCTCGTGTGCTTCCCCGGGCGGCATTCCGTCTTTTGGGAGCAGGTCGCAGGCATGGGAATTCCGCTTCTGTGCAAGGATTGGAAAGGCACACATCACGTCGATCTGAACGGAAACGTGAGGTTTCTGTGCCGCGACAGCGCGGAAGAGATCCGAAGCGCGATAGAAGAGATCGCCGGCGATGAGGCGCTCTATTGTCAAATGAAGGAAGCGGCGCAGGCGGGAAGAGGGGTGTTTTCTTATGCTTCCATTGCAAAGCGCGCCATTACCTGAAAATACGTTGAAAAGAACGCTGTATCACTTGTCAGTGTTCTTTTTTGTTTTTTCCTCTCTTGCTATAATAAAAGCGGGAGGAAAAAATGGAGTTAAAATCAGTGAAAAATATGGTGGCGGACGTAGCCAATGAAAACGCGACGTTGCGCCTTATCGCAAAGCAGGGCGACTGCGGGACTCGATTTTTGCGCATAGCGATCGCAAGGGACGGCGAAAGACTTTTCGTAAGTCAGGATACGGGAGTGGTCTTCAACGTCAGAAGACCCGATCAGACCTCCGCCATGTTCGCGGGTACGGTGGAAACGGACGGCACGGTGACGGTGCCGCTTCGCGCATGGGCGCTTGAACTGGCGGGTCGGCTCGAATGCGATGTTTCTTTGATCGCCTCAGGAGACAAGAAACTTACCACAGGCACTTTTTTTGTGGAAGTGGAAGCATCTTCCTGTCCTGAAGAAAATATGATCGAGGAAGAGGAGTACAGCGTCCTGCTGAACCTGATCGCCTCCGTGGAATCGGGTGAAGCGGAACGGTGCGCCGCCGAGCAGATCCGCTCCGCCAATGAGTCCGCAAGAGACGCCGCCGAGGGATTGCGCGCGCAGGCGGAGGCGCTGAGGAACGCCGCTGAGTCGGGACGGGAAGAGGAAGCGGCGGCATTGCTCGAGCGTCTGGAAGATGCGGCGGAACAATACGAAGGGGGGCTGTCGCATACGCATCTTTCCGAAGATATCGTCGATCTCGATATCCCCGTTTCCCTTGCGGATCTGGAGCAAGACGCGCAGCATCGCACGGTAACCGACGCGGAAAAACAGAGCTGGAATGCCGCCACAAGCGGTTCATCGGAAAATTTGCTGTCGCAATTGCTTTCCTGCGTTTATCCCGTCGGTTCGATTTATCTGTCCGTCAATGAGACTTCTCCCGCGATATTTCTGGGCGGACAATGGGAACGGATATCGGACAGATTTCTTCTGGCGTCCGGGAGTTCGTATGCGGCAGGTTCGACGGGCGGGAGCGCTTTGCACAATCATGATTATAAATTATCCTTCGCCAACTACAATCTCGGTTTCGACACCTCTGCCGACGGGCTCGGCGCCTACAATTACGATTCGAAAAGCTATGTGAAGGCGAGAGTGGCGGGAGGCGTCAGCGCCAAAGGTTTGTACAACGTTTCCGTGGAAACGCATACGCTCTCCGTTTCCTATCTGGACGGAGGAAATACTTCTTACAAAGAAAATTTGCCGCCCTATCTGGCGGTTTACGCATGGAAACGGGTCGCCTGATCGGAAATTGCGTCTTGATTCTTTTTCGGAAATGGTATATACTGTGAGTGAGAGCTCGGCTCTCCGTTTTGGACCCGTTCGGCGCGGCGGACGCGCGACGACAGAAAACGGAGACCGATCGCTTCAAAACAGCCCTGATGCGGGTGCGGATTATTTTCGGTAACGGAGGTACAATGGTGCAGAGGACATTGACGGTAAAAGGAACGGCGCAGACGGCGCTGAAACCCGATCTTATGATCGTCTCGCAGACGGTGCGCTGTTCTGCGCTTCGGTGCAAAGACGCGATGCAGGAGTCCGATCGTCGGGTGGAGGAGATACGAGATAGACTTGTCGCCCTCGGGTTCGCAAGGGAGGCGCTGAAGACGACGGATTTTTATGTCGCCCCTTCTTACGAAAACGAGACGGATGAGAGGGGATGCGTCCGAAAAAAGTTTTTGGGATATGTCTGTACGCATGCGCTGAAAATCGAATTTGAGGCAGACTGCCGAAGGTTGGACGAAGCGCTCTGTGCGATCGCGTACGGGGAAGCCGATCCCGAAATTTCCTTGCAGTTTGTCGTTAAAGACAAAGAGGCGGCAAAGAAAGACCTGTTGCGTCGCGCGATGGAGGACGCAAAAAAGAGTGCAGAGGCGCTGGCAGAAGGGGCGGGAGTCCGCCTTCAAGGCATTGTCAGCATCGATTACGGCGGGGCATCGCAGCGCGTGGCATCCGCAGCAGCGTATTCTGTCGGACTGTTTGCGCGAGAAGCCGCACCTGCCAATCTCATACCAGACGACGTGGAGATGAGCGACAGCGTGACGGTGGTGTGGGAGATATCCTGAACTTAGCGTCTTTGAAAGATCGTCCCTTTGTCGGCCGATATCGCCGACGATAGCAAAAAATGCAGGAGCCCGTCTCGTCCGACGGGCTCCTGCATTTCAGAAAAACTCAAAAATAAGACCGATCTGTTCGATCGGTCTTTTGCTTTTGGTGACCCTGCAGGGACTCGAACCCTGGATTGAGCCGTGAGAGGGCTCCGTCTTAACCGCTTGACCACAAGGCCGTTCCTTAAAAGCTCAATCATTATAGCATATCGCTTTTCCTTTTGCAAGCGTTTTGCATGCCTTTTTTATCTTTTTTTTAATTTTTATAATTTTCTAATTTTCGTCGAGACATTGACAGAATATGGCAAAGCGTGCTATAATGATAACAATAATTATGTACGGACAGAACAAAAGGGGAATGCAAGTTATGCATGAGGGACATCGCGGCAGAATGTACGAGAAACTTTTCAATAATCCTGATTCTCTCTGTGAGCACGAGATTTTGGAAATTCTTTTGTTTTCTATTTTGCCTCGGGTCAACACGAACGAGCTCGCCCATGAGATCTTGTCTCGCTTCGGGAGCATCGACGCCGCTCTGCACGCTTCGCCAGAGGCGTTGCAAAACATCAAAGGCGTGGGTAAGAGCACCGCTTCCTTTCTCGTGACCGTAGGCGCCGTTTTTTCCAGGTTGAACGATAAAAGGGAAGACATTCCCAAAATTTTCAACGCGGCAGAGTTCGGGCAATACATCAAACAGCGCTACAAAGCGCTCAATCGAGAGGTGTTTGACATCTATCTCATAGACAAGTCGAACAACATGCTCGGCAGTTATCGCATCTCTTCCGATCTGACCGATCGCGTCACCATCGATCCGAAAGAGCTCACGGGCGTCATATCCTCTTCCAAGGCTTACGCCGTCATCCTGGTGCACAATCACCTTGACGGTTCTCCCGAGCCGTCCGCTGCCGACGACGATCTGACCAAACAGTGCCAGGTGATCTGCAGCATCTGCAATATCCGCCTGTACGATCATTTCATTTACAGCGATAAGTGGATTTACAGTTATTATGCAAACGGCAGAATGAATCACATTCTGAACGATTACAATATTCATCATATCATGGAAAGATCAAAACCATAAGGGGTATATTATGCAAACTATACAAGCTTTTTCTTCCGCAAATGTTGTCGTTAACGACGGTTATCTGTGCAATGCGGCGAAAAAAGAGCTGGACTATCTGCTGTCGCTCGACAGTGACCGCCTGCTCTCTTCCTTCCGTTCGAATGCCGGATTGCTCACGCAATGCCGCCCTTATGACGGCTGGGAAAATTCGCTCATCGGCGGGCATACGATCGGGCATTATCTGACTGCTCTTTCGCAGGCTTATGTTTCGACGTTTTTCGTCGCGGCGCAAAAGGATGCGATTCGCAAAAAGCTCGACGGGATCGTAGACGAACTGGCGAAATGTCAGGAAAATTCCCGCGGGAAAGAGGGATTCCTCTGGGGCGGGACCGTCCTCGATCCGAAAAACGTCGAATTTCAGTTCGATTGCGTGGAAGAGGGCAAGACCAACATCAAGACGGAGGCATGGGTGCCTTGGTATACCATGCATAAGATCATCGCGGGGCTGGTCGCCGCTTATCGGCTTGCCGGAAACGCACAGGCTCTGGAAATCGCCGTTAAGCTCGGAAAATGGACGTATCGCAGGGTAAGGAGGCTCACCAAAAAGAAACGCCTCCGCGTCCTTTCCGTGGAGTACGGCGGGATGAACGACTGTTTGTATGATCTTTACGACGTCACCCGCGACGAGGATTTCGCACTCGCCGCTCACTTCTTCGACGAGGAGATCCTGGTCAACAAAATTCTTGACGGCGGCGGCGATTATCTCAATAAAATGCACGCCAACACGACGATTCCGAAGTTCATCGGTCTCGCAAAGCGTTATCTGCTTCTTGACGGCAAGAAGATCGGACACAAGAAGGTGGAGGCGAGGGAGTGTTTTGACGCTGCGGAGCAGTTTTGGGATATGGTCGTCGACCATCATACCTATGTGACGGGAGGCAATTCGGAGTGGGAGGCGTTCGGTCTGGACGACGTGTTGGACGCCGAACGCACGAGCTGCAACTGTGAGACGTGCAACGCCTATAACATGCTGAAGCTTTCCTCCGAACTGTTTTCGTTCAGGGGGCGCAAGAAATATCTGGATTACTGCGAAAAGACGCTCATCAATTCCATTCTCGCTTCGCAGAACCCCGAGACGGGCATGACGACGTACTTCCAGCCCATGGCGAGCGGATACTTTAAAGTATTCTCCGAACCTTACGACAAATTCTGGTGCTGTACGGGCAGCGGAATGGAAAGCTTTACCAAACTCGGAGACAATTTCTATTATCATATCGCAAATTGCCTCATTGTCGCACAATATTTCTCTTCCTCCGTCGCATGGACCGAGAAGGGGGTTCGCTTGACACAGGAAGCGGATATGGAGCATTCCGATAAGGTGCGCTTCCGCCTTGAGGGAGAGTGCGACCTCGCGTTCCGCATTCCCGATTGGGCAAAAAGTTTCTCGCTGACGAAAAACGGCGCACGTGCGGACGAGAAGACGGAGTGCGGCTTTGTGCTCGTACACGGACAGGACGGCGACGTTTTTGAGCTTGTTCTGGAAAAGACGCTGAAAGTTCATACCCTTCCCGACGACAAGGACGTCTACGCGATCAGCTACGGCCCTTACGTCCTGGCTGCCGATTTCGGACAGGAGGATATGCGCACGACGACGACCGGGGTAGACGTCACGATTCCTGCCGAGAAGAAGGGTGCGGCGGAGATTTTGGAAACGGAAGCGCCTGTTTCCGAATTTATGGAGAAGATCTCGGAGCATTGCAGCGAAGAGAACGGAGTCTGGACGCTGCAGACGGATCCTCAGTTAAAGCTCGTGCCTTATTTCAGACTGTACAAGCATCGCTACGGGATCTATTTCTATTTCTTTGAAAAAGGAAAAGGCAAAGAGAAATTCGAAGGACAGAAGACGGTGCTCGATACGGTGCGCCCCGGATACGGTCAGTACGAGACGGATATTTTCCACGATATGAGGGAAGAAAACTCCGTTTCGGACACGGCAAACGGAACGTGTCGCTACGCCAGAAGCGGGGGAAGGTTCTGTTATCGCATGACGGTTTCCAAAGACAAGCCCACGTCTCTTGTCATTTGTCTCAAAAAAGCGGACAACGGAAAGAGTTTGCTTGTCACGGCAGGCAACCGCGTCATTATGCGCGAAAAGCTTGCCTATACGGGCGATAAGGATATTTACGAAAGAATTTTGCCCATCCCCGCAGAGGCCACGGCGGAATTTGAAGCCGTGCACGGCGACGGAGAGGTGCGCTGCATGCTGCAGATATGCTTCAGCGCCGCCGATCGGGGAGAGAGCGCAAAAGTGTGTGATTTCATCAAAACGATTTGCTGAAGCACATAAAAAAGGAGCCGAGAGGCTCCTTTTTTCCGTGTCGTCGTCATTTGAGTTTTCTGCCGCAGAATCTGCAGTAAAGGAAATCGCTTTCCGCCTCATTCCCGCAGTAGGGGCAGTAGCGGGGAGTTATGCCGTCGACGGGCTTGCCGTTCAAAAGAGTCGACGGCTCTTTCGGTTCGTCGGAAAAAGAATTCGCCTCCTTGTCTTCCTCTAGATCTAAGATCGAGCGGCGGTTTTTCTTTATCGCGTTGCTGAAATGATAGATCGCGAAACAGATGTAGACAAGCAGAAAGAGTCCGGCGATAATCAGGAAAAAGGTTTGTCTCATTTTGATCGCTATCGTTGCAAAAAAGATGATGACAGCGATGCCGATTAACGTTGCGATACCGCTGAGCAGGGAGGGACCGCGTCCGGGTTTGATGCTTTTCATGATTCTTTTATAACATTTTCTGCGCAAAAAGTCAAGATTTTTTTGTCTCGCGTCGAGTGCGGTCGGAATGCAAAAATGCGTTCCGATTTGTCGAAAAATGCGCAATAAGCAAAAAAATCATACAATATGCTTGCTTTTTGTCGCGTATTATGTTATCATTTATAGGAAATACTATTATAGGTTTTATGTCGCTTTTCGGTTTGAGCGGAGAGCATGCTGCGAGGTGAGAAGGTGGTGAGCCGGACGGCTCAATGTCTGTAAAATCCGTCAAAGCGACGAAACGGAAGAGCAAGAGCCATGTCAAGGGGGTTAGCGTGCAGGGAACACGAGGAGTCGGCCGCTCGATTTCCTTCGATGCATGGCTTTTTTATCGGTTAAAATTTCACCGTGCAACCGCGGTCGCTTGGAAAAGGGCGGCGAGGGAGCGCGAAAGTGCAAAGGAGTTGGAATATGAAGAAAGCATTGATCACGGGAATTACCGGACAGGACGGATCTTTTCTTGCGGAGTTTTTGCTGGAAAAGGGGTATGAAGTGCACGGCATCGTGCGGCGGTCGTCTGTCAGCAATACGTCGCGCATCGATCATCTGATCGCTGCCGGCAGCGTTACCCTGCACGACGGAGATCTGTCAGATTCGTCCAGTCTTATTCGCATCATCGGTAAAGTCAAACCCGACGAGATATACAATCTTGCGGCACAAAGCCATGTGCAGGTCAGCTTCGACGTCCCCGAGTATTCGGGAGATATCGACGCGCTCGGCGTCACAAGGATTCTGGAGGCTGTCAGGATCCTCGGGCTTGCCCGTTCTTGCAAAATATACCAGGCTTCCACTTCCGAGCTGTTCGGCAAGGTCGAGGAAATCCCGCAACGGGAGACCACGCCTTTTCATCCCTACAGCCCGTATGCCGTCGCCAAGCAATACGGTTTCTGGATGATCAAAGAATATCGCGAAGCGTTCGGCATGTTCGCCGTAAACGGCATTTTGTTCAATCACGAATCGGAGCGCCGCGGCGAGAATTTCGTTACCCGCAAGATCACACTTGCCGTAGGCAGGATCGCCGCAGGATTGCAGGATCATCTGGAATTGGGCAATCTCGATTCTTTGCGGGATTGGGGCTACGCGAAAGATTACGTCGAATGCATGTGGCTCATTATGCAGCAGGAGAAACCGGATGATTTTGTCATAGCGACGGGCGTACAGCACACCGTCCGAGATTTTACAGAGCGCGCGTTCCGCGTCGCGGGCATCGAGATCGAATGGCGCGGCAGCGGGATCGACGAGAAGGGCTACGACAAAAAGACAGGAAAAATGCTTGTCTGCGTCAATAAGGCATGGTTCCGTCCCACGGATGTTGATAATCTGTGGGGAGATCCCACCAAGGCGAAGACGGTGCTCGGTTGGAATCCGCAGTCCACGACGTACGAAGAACTGATACGCATTATGACGGAACACGACCTGGCAAAGGCAAGAGCGGAGGCAAAGTTATGATGGAAAAAGACGCCAAGATATATGTTGCGGGGCATCGGGGCATGGTCGGAAGCGCGATCGTGCGTGCTCTGCGCAAAAACGGTTACGAGAATCTCGTCTTAAAGACGCATAAGGAGCTGAATCTTTGCCGTCAGGACGAAGTAGAGCGTTTTTTTGCCGAAGAAAAACCCGATTATGTCTTTTTGGCGGCGGCAAAGGTGGGCGGCATTATGGGAAATTCGCTTCACCCTGCTGATTTCATGTACGAAAATATGATGCTTGAAATGAACGTTATTCATGCGGCATGGGAAAACCACTGCAAAAAGCTCATGTTTTTGGGATCTTCCTGCATTTATCCGCGCATGGCACCTCAGCCTATGCCGGAGTCCTGTCTGCTGACAGGCTCTTTGGAGCAGACCAACGAGGCGTATGCGCTCGCAAAGATCTCGGGGCTCAAGTATTGCGAGTATCTGAACCGTCAATACGGGACGAATTATATCTCCGTCATGCCCACCAATCTGTACGGGCCGAACGATAACTATCACCCGCTGCACAGCCATGTTTTGCCCGCGCTCATTCGCAGATTTCACGAGGCGAAAGTGTCCGGGGCAAAAGAAGTTACCTGTTGGGGAACGGGAACGCCGCTGCGCGAGTTTTTATACGTCGACGATCTGGCGGACGCCTGTGTTTATCTGATGAATTCTTATTCGGGAAACGAGACGGTCAATCTCGGTACGGGAAAAGAGCTTTCCATCAAAGAGCTCACAGAACTCGTCGCTAAGGTCATAGGCTATGAGGGAGAGATCAAATGGGATCCTTCCAAACCTGACGGAACGCCTAGGAAACTGCTCGACGTTTCCAAATTGGAAAGTCTCGGCTGGCATTATAAGACGGAGTTGGAAGAGGGAATCCGCCTTTCCTACGAGGATTTTCTCTCTAATCCAATGCGCGCGGAGAGATAGGCGCGCTATGCAGGGGCGCGGGCGTGAGCCTGCCCTGCATTCTTTTAAGGCTAACAGGAACTCGGGTATCTCTCTTTCGCGCTGTTTCGCTCGCGGCGGATCGGGATGCTCTGTTCAACGGATATTCGTGCGGGAAAAAGTTTCCGCGGAAGTGAGGTCGTATGATTCGGATCGGTGTATTGTGTCCTTCGGAAATCGCGTTTCGTCGCTTTATGCCTGCGCTGGCTCAGGCGGACGGTTTTGTGTTTGTCGGCATAGGTTCCTGTGCGGCGGATGAATTGTTCGGCTCTCCCGTGGGGGCGGAAGCCATCGTGGCGGCAGAGCGGGAAAAGGCGAGACGCTTTGTCGAGGCATATGGCGGCAAACAGTTTTCAAGTTACAGAGAATTGGCTTCTTCCGATGAGGTGGACGCCGTTTACATTCCGCTTCCGCCCGCATTGCATTATCGTTGGGCGAAATTTGCGTTGGAGTGCGGCAAGCATGTTCTGGTAGAGAAACCTTCCACGCTCAGGGCATGCCAGACAAAGGAACTTGCGGCGATCGCGGCAGAGAGGGGTCTGGCTCTTCACGAAAATTATATGTTTGCCTTCCATGCGCAGCTCAGAGCGATCTCCGAAATCGTAGAAAGCGGCGAACTCGGCAAGGTGAGGCTGTATTCCGTGCGCTTCGGATTTCCCATGCGCGGCAAAGGCGATTTCCGCTATCAGAGGCAGCTCGGCGGCGGCGCGCTCATCGATGCGGGAGGATATACGCTTCGGTATGCCGCAATGTTGCTGGGAGATACCGCGCGCGTCGCGTCGGCGACGATGAACGTTGAAGAGGGCTTCGATGTAGATCTCTACGGTTCCGGAACGCTCGTCAACGATAAGGGTGAGACCGTGCAGATCGCTTACGGCATGGACCAGCAATACAAATGCGAGCTTGAAGTCTGGGGGAGCCTTGCGACCCTTCACAGCGGCAGGATTCTGACCGCGCCCGCAGGTTTTGTACCTTCTGCGACGATCGAGTGCGGCTCGGAAAAATCGACCCGGACGCTTCCTGCCGACGATACTTTCCTGAAATCCTTGTTGTTTTTTGAAGAATGCACAAAAGACCCGTCCGCGCGCGAAAGGGGGTATCGCTCTGCGATCTCGCAGGCAGAACTCGTCGACTCTTTCCGTGCGGCGGCAGGTATGCCTCTGGGAGAAGACGTATGAAGCGGGTAGCCGTCATCGGGGCGAACAGCTATATCGCCCGCAATCTCATCGCTTTTCTTTCCGAAACGGGCGAGGACTGTGAACTTGCGCTTTACGACTATGCCCCCGAACATGTCGACGGCAGAGGCAACTATAAGAGCATTCGCGTCACGGAGCAAAACGGTTTCGACGACGTGGATTTTGGTTGCGATCTGATTTATGATTTTGTCGGAAAGACAGGCACGTTTGCGGGATTTCTGGATTTTGAACCGTATTTGAACGTGAACGAGCTCGGTCTGCTGAATTTGCTCCGCGCTTACGTGAAACAAAATTCCGCTGCCAAGATCATATTTCCGTCGACGCGTCTTGTTTACCGCGGCGCGAGCGGCGCGCTGAAGGAAAATGCGGAAAAAGAGACAAAAACCGTCTATGCGATCAATAAACTCGCCTGTGAAGGGTATCTTTCTGCATATGCGAACGCCTTTGGCGTAAGATATTGTGTCTTTCGTATCTGTGTCCCGTACGGAACGCTGATCAAAGGCGCGTCCTCTTACGGAACGGCTGAATTCATGCTGGGGAAGGCTCAGAAAGGCGAAAAGATTGAACTTTACGGCGGAGGCGTGCAGCGCAGGACGCTGACGCACATGTCAGATCTTTGCCGTGCGCTTTGGGAGGGAGGGCTTTCCTCGCATTGCGAAAACGACGTCTTTAACGTCGGAGGCGAGGATTACAGTCTGAAGGAGATGGCAGACCGCATCGCGGAGCTTTACGGCGTAAAAGTTGAGCCGACGGAGTTCCCTGAGACGGCGGCAAAAATAGAATCGGGAAATACGGTTTTTGACGATCAGAAACTGCGTGAAGCGATCGGCCCCTATCTGAAAATGCGCTTTGCCGATTGGATAGAGGGGAACAGGCAAGAAGATTCCGAGCTGCATACGGAGCATCCATGAAGAAAACTTCAAAAAAGTCTCTTTTGATATATGCGCACTATTACTATCCTGACGTAGCGAGCACGGCACAGATCTTGCAGGAGCTTGCGGAAAGCCTCTCGGAGAGTTTTGACGTCAAAGTGATCAGTGCGGTCCCTTCTTACGGCGGGACGGTCATGAAAAAATATCAGGAAAAGGCATATTATATCGAAGAGGTGAACGGCGTGACCGTCATCAGGGTCAAAGTGCCTTCTTTCGATAAAAATAAAAAGTTCAGCCGCGTCAAGAACATTCTTGCATACTTCTTTCGCGCGGCTTGCGTTACCCGCAAAGCGGGCAAGGCGGACGTCGTGTTTGCCGTCAGCCAACCTCCTGTCCTTGGAGGATTGCTCGGGGTCTGGGGCAGTTTTTTGAATCGGGCAAAATTGGTCTATAACATTCAGGATTTCAATCCCGAACAGATCTCGGCGACGAACTACAGTAACAATAAACTCATGCTGAAATTGCTCGCCTGGATCGATAAGCGTACTTGCCGCAAGGCGGACAAAGTGATCGTTGTGGGCAGAGACATGGCGGAAGTTCTGGCAAAGCGGTTTTGGGGAAGGCAGGGAATCCCCGGCAGAGGCATGCCCGCATACTCCGTCATCAATAACTGGGTCAACGAAAAAGAAGTCTTCCCTTTGCCGAAGGACGATCCCCATGTCACTGCGTTTCGGGAGCAGTATGATTTGCAAAATAAGTTTGTGATCATGTACTCGGGTAATCTGGGGCTTTATTACGATCTGGAAAATATCTTATCCGTGATCGCAGATCTTTGCGGAAACGATCGGAAGCCTTTGCTGACGCATGACGGACGAAGGGTCGCGTTTGTGTTTGTGGGCGAAGGAGTTTTGGGAAATCGGATGAAGGAATTTGTCAGAAAACGCGCTCTTTCCGACGTTGTGTTTATTCCTTACCAGAACAAAGAAAATCTCAACTACAGTCTGAATGCGGCGGACGTGCATTGGTGCATCAACGCGAAGGGAATCAAAGGCGTTTCCGTTCCTTCTAAAATATACGGCATACTGGCTGCAGGCAAGCCGATCATCGGCGTACAGGAAAAAAATTCCGAAGCCTATCGCATCGTGGAAAAGACGCGTTGCGGGCTTCTCAGTGAGCCTGGCGATCGCGAAAAATTATTTGAAAACGTCAATTGGTTCATCGAACAAAGCGGAAAAGCGCAGATCGATGAGATGGGAAAGAGGGGGAGAGAGTACCTGGTCGATTGTCTGACAAAGGAGATCTCCGTAGGAAAATACAAAAAAGAACTCAATTCTTTGTAATAATCGGTAACAGGGGGATGTAAAATGGAAATTTTGAAGCAAAACAGGCGAAAATTCCACGCTTCGGAAGCGGGAATCGTCCTTTTGCTGTTTTCCAGACAGATTGCGAATGTAGCGCGGTTTGCGATCATGCGAGACATCCCGTGGATCACGGAAATCCTCTTTTTGCTTTCGTTTGCGTTGATGTTCGATTGGAGACAGATTCGCTCGCTGCGGTTCGAGGGTTGGAATCTCACCTTTTCTTTGTATTTTTTATATGTGATCTATGTAGGCATCATTGGGACGCCGAATCTGTTTCGGTTTTCCGGGGTGTCGAACTATGTCTATGTGTTGTTTATCCTGCCGATCATATTTGCGCTTGCCTCGAACAAAAAGATCGACGTCGCTGTTTTCGTGCGCTTCGGGGTCTACGCAGCTTCTTTTTTGTCGCTTGCTCTGTTGGTTGTCATAACAGACGGATTTACGCAGCTGAAGAACATCAACACGATTTACGACGGGAACGGCGTGGCGATCGCAGACAGAGCGACTCTTTCCCAGATCGGGACTTTCGGCGTAGCCTTATTTCTGTCGTTTCGACCGAGGACGAAGGCGGACGTCGCGCTTCTCTGTGTCTCCGTCCCGGCTCTGGCGATCGACCTTGTTTTGCTCAATCGTCGCAGCGCATTCCTCGTCATAGCCGCTTATTTTCTGCTGTTGGCGGTGTATGAGTTCAAAAACATCAGATTTCGTTTGCGCTATCTTTGGATCGGGTGCGGCATTCTGGCGGCGGTCGCTGTCTTTGTTCTTTGCTCCGATGCGTTCAGAGAGCTGTTGCTCCATTCGATCCGAACAATGTTCAATGCGGTCATGACATTTCTCGGGATAGACGCGGGGGATAAGGATCCCGCAAGTTTAGAACGCATTATGGCGCAAAGAGAGGCGTTCGCAGCCATTTTTTCTTTCGATCTGAAAGAGGTCCTGTTCGGGATCGGAATCGGAAGCCAGATCGATTATCCTCTTTTGCAATCCATGCGGGACGGAGGTATCGTCGGTTTTGCGCTCTTTTGTTATTTCGGCGTTTTTTTGCCGATACGTTATCTCGGCAGTCACAGGGAAAGAGGCTCGATGCGCTTTTTCTGTTTTCTGCTGATCATGAATTTTCTCTCGATCTTATATACGGGAACGCCTTACAACTATATATTCCATCTGCCCGTTATTTTGGCGTCGTATGTGTTTGAGAAGCAAAGACCGCTGCGTTTGGGACTGTATTATGAAAAAGATCCTCTATATTGAGACGGCATTGACCGGACACCATAAAATTTATTTTATGACGCTCGCGCAAGCCATGCAGGAGCGATATGAATTGCATTGCGTCTTGCCGTCGGAGTTGCGGGAGACGGATTTTCCCGTCAAAATAGTATCCCTGTCCGCGGAGAAAAAGAATTTTCTTGCGCAATGGTTTTCCTATTTGCGCTGGATGCGTCAGATCGGAAAGACGATTCGGGACGTAAAACCGGATATTGTGCATTTTTTGTACGGGGACGCGTTGTATCGTTATTTCGGTTTCGGACTCGGTTCTCTGAAAAAGGTCAAAACGGTCGTTACGCTGCACCAGATACGCCGCAGCAGGCTGCGCGATTTCAGTGTCAGGCACATTTGCCGCGCTTCGGATGCGGTTGTGGTCCATACCGATTTTCTTCGACGCTCCTTTCCGTCGCTGAATTTGCGCGTCATCGATTATCCTGATTTCTCCGTGCAGACCTACGTTCAGAGGGAGGCGAAAGAACGGCTCGGCATTCCGCAAGACGCGCCTTTGCTGCTCGCTTTGGGCGGAACGCGGAGAGATAAGGGGCTGGATCTGCTGCTTCGCGCTCTGTCGACGGTGAAGATGCCGTTCTTTCTTCTGATCGCGGGGGAAGAGCTCGATTTCAAACGGGAGCAGATCGAAGCGCTCACCGCAGGGTATCGAAAAAACACGTTCCTTTTCCTGCATCATTTTTCTCAGGAGGAACATCTGCTTTATTTGGCGGCGTCCGATATCGTCGTTTTGCCCTATCGGAAGTCTTTCGACGGGGCGAGCGGACCGCTCAGCGAGGGAGTTTCCAATCAAAAAATCATCGTCGGACCTGAGCACGGCAGTTTGGGAGAGCTGATTTCTGAATATCATCTCGGATATTCGTTCGAAACGGAAAACGTATCGAGTCTGGCGGAGGCGGTCGGAAGGGCGCTCTCCGAGCCGTTTGTGTTTGATTCGCATTATCAAAGTTACAGAGAAAAGGTCAGCGTAGCGCGGTTCTGCCGATCTTATGCGGAACTGTATCAAAAATTGGAAGAGGAGGAGCGATGCAAATGAAAGGGATGATTCTGGCAGGGGGTGCGGGAACGAGACTTTACCCCCTCACGAAAGTGACTTCCAAACAACTGCTGCCCGTATATGACAAGCCGATGGTTTATTATCCTCTGTCGACGCTTATGCTTGCGGGGATACAGGATATTTTATTGATTTCCACGCCTACGGATACGCCTCGGTTTCGGGAATTGCTCGGCGACGGTTCGCAGTTCGGCGTTCATCTGTCCTATTGCGTTCAGCCTTCTCCCGACGGATTGGCGCAGGCGTTTTTGCTCGGAAAAGATTTCATCGGGACGGACGCATGCGCGTTGATCTTGGGCGATAATATCTTTTACGGGAGCCATTTTTCCGCCCTTTTGAAAGCTTCTGCAAAAAAGGCGGAGTGCGGAAGAGCGAGCATTTACGGTTATTACGTCAACGACCCTCAGCGTTTTGGCGTGGTGGAATTCGATGAAGCGGGAAGAGTTCTGAGTGTGGAAGAAAAACCGAAAGAGCCGAAATCCAATTATGCGATCACGGGATTGTATTTTTATCCGTCGGGTGTTTCCGCAATGGCTTCGCTCGTCAAACCCAGTTCTCGCGGAGAACTGGAGATCACTTCGCTGAACGACCTCTATCTGCAAAGAGGATTTCTGGACGTCGAATTGCTGGGCAGGGGATTCGCGTGGCTGGATACGGGTACGATAGACAGCCTTGCGGAAGCTTCGGATTTTGTCCGCACCGTCGAGAAACGCCAGGGGATCAAGATTTCCGCTCCTGAGGAGATCGCTTTCCGCTACGGCTGGATCGACAAGAAAAAATTGTTGCTGGCGGCAGAGCAGTACGGAAAGAGTCCGTACGGAGAACATCTTCGCGTTGTTGCCGAAGGGAAATTCTTCAGTTCGGTAAAAAAATGAGAGGAAAGATGCTATGACTATACTTGTAACGGGCGGAGCCGGATTTATCGGCAGTAATTTTATTTATTTTTTGTTGGGGCGTTATCCGCAGGATAAAATCGTCTGCGTGGATAAGCTCACGTATGCGGGCAATCTTTCTACGCTCAAAGACGCATTGAAAAGGCAAAATTTTGTCTTTTACAAAGCAGATATCTGCGATCGCGGGGAGATCTATAAGATTTTTCAAAAAGAAAATCCCGAGGCGGTCATCAATTTTGCCGCAGAGAGCCATGTCGATCGCAGCATCGCGGATCCCGAAGTGTTTCTGCGCACCAACATTTTGGGGACGCAGGTGCTGATGGACGCCTGCAGATTGTACGGCAGGGTGCGCTTTCATCAGGTTTCTACGGATGAAGTTTACGGCGACCTTCCGCTCGATCGCCCCGATCTCCTGTTTACGGAGGAGACGCCGATCCGAACGAGCAGTCCCTACAGCGCATCCAAGGCTGCCGCCGATCTGCTTGCCCTCGCCTATTACAGAACTTACGGGCTTCCCGTAACCGTTTCGCGTTGTTCCAACAACTACGGCCCTTATCATTTTCCGGAAAAACTCATTCCCCTCATGATCGCAAATGCGGTTGCAGACATGCCTTTGCCGGTTTACGGAACGGGAGAAAACGTGCGCGATTGGCTGTACGTCGAAGATCATTGCAAGGCGATCGATCTCATCGTACGCAAAGGAAAACTCGGTGAGGTCTATAATGTGGGCGGACACAACGAAAGGAGAAATATCGATATCGTCAAACTGATCTGTCGCGAACTGGATAAACCGGAAAGCCTGATCAAGTTCGTCGCCGACAGAAAGGGGCACGATCTGCGGTATGCGATCGACCCTTCCAAAATTAGTCGTGAACTGGGGTGGGTTCCCGAAACATCTTTCGAAACGGGGATCCGAAAGACTGTCGACTGGTACATGACGCACCGCGAGTGGTGGGAAGAGATCGTAAACGGCGAGTATCGCAACTATTACGAGAAGATGTACGGCAACAGATAACTCAGGCGAAACATATGCATTATTTTGTCACGTATAGCAACGAGGCTTATGTAAAAACGAAGCGCTTTGCCATTTTCTGCGCCAGGTTGTTCGGAGGATTCCGAAAAGTTTTTTCTTATTCACCCGAAGATATCGACGCCAAATTTTTTGAGGCGCATGAAGATATCCTTAAAGAGAAAAGGGGCGGAGGACTGTATTTATGGAAGCCTTATTTCGTCTTGCGCGCACTGGAGAGCGTGCGGGACGGAGATTGGATTTTTTATTGCGACGCGGGCTCTTTCTTTATTCGCAACCACAAAAAACTTCTTTCTGTATCCGATTTCGACGTGTGGGTAAGCGATTTGCCTTTGCTCGAATGGCAATTTACGAAGGAGAAGGTATTCCGCACGTTGGGGGCAGAGGAGTTTGCAGACACCAATCAGATCCAGGCAAATTTTATTGCCGTCCGCAAGAGTGCAAAAAGCCTTGCCTTTGTCAGGGAGTGGCTTGATTATTGTGGCAGATACGAATTGATGAGCCCCTCCGACGAATCGGAACGGGAAGGGTTTGTCGCGCATCGGCAAGATCAGTCAATATTGTCGCTGTTGTGTAAAAAACACGGAATCCGTCCGCATTTAGATCCTTCTCAATACGGAAAGATTCCGCAAAAGTA
>CALVME010000077.1 GCA_944342055.1 uncultured Clostridia bacterium
ATACAATGCTTTTCCCATGCGCCCTTTGAACTGGCACTCCCCGAAAGATTATATCACCGACTTTTTACGCGACGGCTCGCTTCATTAACCTTTTTTACTGTCTCATATGTTTGACAAACCTACACAAAAAAATTACAAAATGCGGCGGACATGCAATCCCTTCCCCCATTTTTTCCGCGGCCTGCAAAGCGGGGGCGTCCCTTCGGACGGGCTCCCTTTTTGTTTCAGCCGCTATCCATTCTTACCGCTTGTCCCTCCGCGGCGCCGCAAGCGCCAAACGATGAGGCGCTTCTCAGCGACGAAATACAACGACATAAAAACAGGCGGCGAATTTCTGAAATCCGCCGCCGCTGGTTTGTTTTCAAATGGCTTATACACAAAAATCCGCTGCCGTCATTCCCACTCGATGGTTGCGGGGGGTTTGGAGGTGATGTCGTACACAATGCGGTTCGCGTGCTTCACTTCGTTCACGATGCGCGTCGAAATGCGCTCGAGTACGTCGTAGGGAATGCGCGCCCAGTCCGCCGTCATCGCGTCCACCGACGTCACGGCGCGAAGCGCGATCACGTTTTCATACGTCCTGAAATCCCCCATGACGCCGACCGTCGGGCTGTTCGTGATCACGGCAAAGTATTGCCAGATCTTTTCGTCGAGTCCCGCCTTCGCGATCTCGTCGCGGAAAATAAAGTCTGCATCCCGCAAAGTCTCGAGCTTCTCGGGCGTCACTTCGCCCATGATGCGGATCGCAAGCCCCGGACCGGGGAACGGCTGACGCATGACGACGTTGCGAGGCAGTCCGAGCTCAAAGCCCACCTTCCTCACCTCGTCTTTAAAAAGATCGCGGAGCGGTTCGATGATCTCCTTGAAATCCACGACGGAAGGAAGCCCGCCAACGTTGTGATGGCTCTTGATGACGGCGCTCTTGCCCTTGCCGCTCTCGATCACGTCGGGATAGATCGTTCCCTGCACCAGATAATCGACGGCGCCGATCGCCTTCGCCTCTTTTTCAAACGCGCGGATAAATTCTTCGCCGATGATCTTGCGCTTCCTTTCGGGATCGGTCACGCCCCTGAGCTTGCCGACAAACTGTTCGCCGCAATCCGCCTTGATGAGATTCATGCCCAAGCCGTCCTTGAACACGCGCATGACTTCGTCCGCTTCGTACTTTCTCAAAAGACCGTGATCGACAAAGACGCAGGTGAGCTGATTGCCGACCGCCTTATGGATGAGCGTCGCCGCGACGGCAGAATCGACGCCGCCCGACATGGCGCAGAGCACACGCTTGTCCGCGATCTTTTCGCGCAGTTTTGCCACCTGTTCCGCAACGAAGTTGGACATTGTCCAGTCCCCCGCCGCATGGCAGACTTCATAGAGGAAATTTTTGAGCACCTGATTGCCGTACTCAGAATGCACGACCTCGGGGTGATACTGTACACCGTAGATGTGCCGCTTCTCGTCCGCAAAAATCGTCGCGGGACAGCTGTCCGTCTTCGCCAGAACGGTAAACCCTTCCGGCACCTCGCTGACGAAATCGGTATGGCTCATCCAGCAAATGCTCTTTGCGGGAACATCCTTCAGGACGGGGCTCTCTTTGACGATCGTCAATTCGCGCTTGCCGTACTCGCTCGTCATCGCGTGCGTCACGGTTCCGCCCAGCACATACGCGGTCAGCTGACAGCCGTAGCAAATGCCGAATACGGGGATTCCCAGTTCAAACACTTCCTTTGCGATGTGCGGAGAGCTCTCTTCGTAGACGCTGTTCGGTCCGCCCGTAAAGATGATGCCGATGGGATCGTACGCCTTGATCTCCTCGAGCGTCATGTCGCAAGGTTTGAGGTCGCAATACACGCCGAGATCGCGCACGCGGCGCGCGATGAGCTGATTGTACTGACCTCCGAAATCCAATACCAAAACTTTCTGATGTTCCATATTTTATCCTCGTAAAATCTAAATTTGGCGGATCTCTCCGCCAAATCTGAGAGCTCCTGCGCTCTAACCTCTTGAACTGTAGTTGGGGGCTTCCTTGGAGATGGAAATGTCGTGCGGGTGGCTCTCGATGAGAGACGCGTTCGTGATGCGCACGAACTCGGAATGAAGGCGAAGCTCCTCGATGTTGTGCTTGCCGCAATATCCCATGCCCGAACGGATGCCGCCCACCATCTGGAAGATGATCTCCGCGAGACTGCCCCTGTAAGGCACGCGACCCTCGACGCCCTCGGGTACGAATTTCTTCGCATTCTCCTGGAAATACCTGTCTTTGGAGCCCGCCGCCATCGCCGCGAGCGAACCCATGCCGCGATACGTCTTGAAGCTCCTGCCCTGATAAAGTTCGATCTCTCCGGGGCTTTCCAGCGTGCCTGCGAACAGACTGCCGATCATGACGGCGGAACCGCCCGCCGCGATCGCCTTGACGATGTCTCCGCTGTACTTGATGCCGCCGTCCGCAATGATGCGCTTGCCCATCTTATCCGCCTGCTCCGCGCAGTCCATGACAGCGGTGAGCTGAGGCATGCCGATGCCCGCGACGACGCGGGTCGTGCAGATGGATCCGGGGCCGATGCCGACCTTTACGACGTCCGCGCCTGCGTCGATGAGCGCCTCCGTCGCCGCCGCAGTGGCGACGTTGCCCGCGATGAGCGGAAGGTTGGGATATACCTTCTTGATCGCCGTGACCTTATCCAAAACGCCTTTGGAATGTCCGTGCGCGGTGTCGATGGTGATGACGTCCACCTTAGAAGCGACGAGCGCGGCGATCCTGTCCATCGTATTCGCCGCGGTGCCTACCGCCGCGCCGACCAGGAGCCTGCCGTTCTTGTCTTTCGCTGAGTTGGGATACTGGATCGCCTTTTCGATGTCCTTGATCGTGATAAGTCCCTTCAGATAGCCGTCCTTGTCCACGATCGGCAGTTTTTCGATCCTGTGTTTTGCGAGAATTTTCTTCGCCTCTTCCAAAGAAGTGCCCACGCCCGTCGTGATCAGCTTGTCTTTGGTCATGATCTCGTGAATGGGACGCATTTCGTTCGTCTCGAAGCGAAGGTCTCTGTTGGTGAGGATGCCGACGAGCTTGCCGTCCGTGCAGACGGGGACGCCGCTGATGCGATATTTTTCCATCAGCGCGAGGGCGTCCTTTACAAGGTTGTCGGGAGCGAGAAAGAAAGGATCAGTGATGACGCCGTGTTCGCTTCTTTTGACTCTGTCAACGTTTGCCGCCTGTTCCTCGATCGTCATGTTCTTATGGATGATGCCGATTCCGCCTTCGCGCGCCATTGCGATCGCAAGCCTGCTCTCGGTGACGGTATCCATCGCCGCGCTCATCAGCGGAATGTTGAGACGGATGTCGTCCGTAAGTCGGGTGGAGAGATCCACTTCGCTCGGCAATACGTCGGAAGCCTGCGGGATCAGAAGGACATCGTCGAACGTCAAACCTTCTTTCACAATCTTACTCATTCACTATCTCCTCTAAGATGGTTTTTATGTTATCCAGATCTTCTTTCTGATCCCCTTCGACGACGAACGTTTCCAGACGAGTCAGAATGTCCTCGCAGGTCGCTTTGTCGTCGGCGTCGATCGCCGAAAGAGCGAGATAAATAATCGCGTTGTTGGCAGGGAAGGCGTCCTCATTGACGGAAAAAACGAGAGAAACCGCCCTCTCTTTGTCCCCCAAATTGTATTTCGCACAGGCGAGCCGCCCGAAAATATATTGCTGATAATCCCCGTTTTCCATGGATTCCGTAGGGCAATACGCATAAAAGTCGGGATGCTCGATGAGCTGATCTCCGTATGATTCGATCAAACGGTCGTCTTCCGCGAAGATGGCATACTGCGTGGCCGCCGCAAGATCGGAAATATCCTTTGAACGCTCATATTCCATGCCGGCGTAATGCGTCGCCACGCCGTAGAGCCCGAGACTCGCGCTTACACGGGAAAGCGTCAGCGGAAAAGCGAGAGACAAGACGGCAAACCCCATGACCAAGAGCATCACGATGGATGCGAGCGTCACGACGATAGATTTTAGGATAGTTTTCGTCAACATGTCTCCTCCGATTTATCTGATCCGATGTAAATAGTATAAGTCATTTTACCATAAGCGGAAAAAAAACGCAAGTGTTTGAAAGAATTTTTTCTCTCCTCTCATAATCGACGGACCTGACACATAGGGTAAAGCGTATGAAAAAGTCTCTTCTTCTTTTGCTCTGTCTTCCTTTTTTTCTCAGCGGCTGCGCCAGTCTCGACCTCAACGATTACGTCTCCGAGCGGAGAAGCTATATCTATCTCGGCGAAGGCGGCAATTATACGGTCAAAGCGGAAAGCGGCGAGCGCGAATACCCCTATGCGACGGACGGATACGCCTGCGACACGTCCGCCCTGTTCGAAGTGACGATCACCTGCGCCGAACACGAAAAAAATTTGACGATCTCCTTCTCTGTAGACGGAAAACGCTACGGCGGAGAGCTCTCCTATGATTCCGTCAGAGAGGAGTACTCCTACTCGTGCGGCGTCGCCGTCAATGCGGAGAGCGTCGTGTTCGTGGTCGGGGAGACGTCCGTCACGGCAGAGCGCGTCAATGCCGAAGACAAAACGTCCGACGTTCTGCACGCCGTGGCAGAATCGGAAAAAGACATCTTCGATTCTCTCACCAAGGGCAACGCCTTCCTGGGCGAAATTTACGTTCGGCTCATCTATGACGAAGGGTGTTATTATTACGTCGGCGTCGCCGACCGCGACGGTCACACCCACTCCTATCTGACCGACGAATCGGGGAAACTGCTCGCAAAGCGCCTGGATTGAAGCAATCCGCATGCCGAGCGCGACAAACCGCGCGGCAAACAGAGAGTCGCGAGACGCCGAGCGCCCCGTACGGCACAAGAAAGCCGCGCCTGCAATTTTTTGCAGGCGCGGCACTTTTTACGCTTCCATATATTCCACCACGACGGAATTCTGCACATACAGATATTCGTCTTTGACGCGCAAGGTATCCCCTTCCACGCTCAAAAACGCCTTGGTCTTTTCGTATGCATTCCGATAACGTTCGAAAAAATCCCCGTAGCGGGCGGAAAAATCAGAGAGAGAGAGCCCCTCCCGCGTGCGCAGGTGCAGCATGACGTACTCGAAGCGCGCCGTCTTTTCGTCGATGTCCTCCGCGTCCACGACGGGAAGAAACCCCGAAAGGACGCATTTCATGTACTCGTCGAGATCGAGAGTGTTCGTCAGCCGTCTTTCGCGCATAAAGGAGCAGGCGGAGACGCCGAATCCGACGTATTCGCCGCGGCGCCAGTAGTTGAGATTGTGCCTGCTCTCCCTGCCCGGTTTGCAGAAATTGGAAATCTCATAGCGGGCAAACCCCTTCTCTTCGAGGTAAGCCCTGCTCCGCTCGTAAAAATCGGCGACGGTATCCTCGTCCGGCAAGAGGCCGTTGAGATAGTCGGTGTAAATGGGCGTGCCGTCTTCCGCCGTCAACGCATACAGAGAAATGTGCGAAGCGCCGCCGAGCACCGCAAAATCGATGGTCTTGCGGATGTCTTCGAAGGTCTGCTCTTTGAGCCCGATCATGACGTCCGCGTTGAAATTCTCTCCCTTGAGAAGGGTCGCGGTATGGGCAAAGTGCCGCGCGGTGTGGATGCGGTTGAGATCGGCGAGCTGACTGTCGATCGCCGTCTGCAAACCGACGGAATAGCGGTTGATCCCCGCCTTGCGGTAGATTTCGATCTTCTTCTCGTCCACCGTCCCCGGGTTCATCTCGATGGTGACTTCCGCTCCCTTTTTCAGGCGGAAGCACTTTCGGATCTGATTCATCGCGCCCAAAATGTACTTCGGGTCGATGACGGAGGGCGTCCCTCCGCCAAAATAGACGGTATCGAACTCGACGTCCTTGAGTTCCTCTTTCCTCAGCTCCATCTCCTTGTAGACGCACGCCATGTACGCCTCCGCATAGCCGAGGCGATCGGGGAAGGACGTGAAATCGCAATAAGTGCATTTTTGTCTGCAAAAGGGAATGTGAATGTAGATGCCTGCCATTATATCCTCCAACCATAAACGCCGAGATCGACCTTGCCGTCCCCGCTCACTTCCACGCCCTCCGCGCGGAGCAGAGCGCTCTGCGCCTCCGCGCCGCCGAAGGCAAACGCGGGGCTGACGAAACCGAAGCGGTTGACCACCCTGTGGCAGGGGATCTCCCCGGGCCTCGGATTGGCATGCAGCGCATAGCCGACCTGACGCGCGCAGCGCGGCGCGCCCGCGAGCCGCGCGATCTGTCCGTACGTCGCCACCTTGCCGCACGGGATCTCCTGCACGAGAGCATAGACCCGCTCAAAAAAATGCAAACTCAAAGTTCGCCTCCGAAGGCGAGCGGAAACGCAGGCGCGCTGCCGCCGCCGAGCTCTTTCTCGTACCACACGACGTCGATCCAGCGCCCGAACTTGAATCCGCAGCGGGCGAAGCGCGCCGCCTCGCGATAGCCCATGCGGCGATGAAAGGCGAGGCTGCTCCCGTTCTCCGCCGAGATCACCGAATAGATGCGCACATAGCCGAGCTCGCGGGCGAGGGCGGAAATCTTTTCTTCCAGCATGCGCCCGATTCCGCCCCGACGGCTTTCGCGTTCAACGTAGATGGAGAGATCGACGTCCCAGGCGTATCCCGCCCGCACAAACGCGGGAGCGAGATAGGCGTAGCCGACGACTTTTCCTTCCTTTTCGGCAACAAGCCAGGGAAGTCTCGACGCGATCGAGCGAAAGCGCTTTTCAAACGCGGCGAGCGTCGGCGTCTCGTATTCGAACGAAACCGTCTCCTCCTCGACGTAAGGGGCATAAATTTCCAAAATGCGGGGCAAATCCCGCTCCGTTGCCAAACGCAGCGTCATATCAGTCCTTGTTTGTCTTTAAAATTTCCATAAATACTTCCGAAGGCACCTGCACCGTGCCGATCTGGCGCATGCGCTTTTTGCCTTCTTTCTGTTTTTCCAAAAGCTTTCTCTTGCGGGTGATGTCTCCGCCGTAGCACTTGGCAAGCACGTCTTTTCTCACCGCTTTGACCGTCTCTCTGGCGATGATCTTTCCGCCGATCGCCGCCTGCACGGGAATTTCGAAGAGCTGGCGCGGGATCGCGTCCTTCAGATTTTCGCACAGCATCCTGCCCCGCTCATAGGCGCGCGTCTCGTGCACGATGACGGAGAGCGCGTCGCAGATCTCGCCGTTGAGCAGAATGTCGAGTTTGACGAGCTTCGCCTGGGCGTAGCCCTGAATCTCATAGTCAAAACTGGCATAGCCTTTGGTGCGGGATTTGAGGCTGTCGAAAAAGTCGTACACGATCTCGTTGAGAGGGAGCGTATAATCGAGCCTGACGCGCCGCTCGTCGAGATAGGTCATGTTTTTGAACACGCCGCGCTTGTCCTGGCAGAGATCCATGATCGGCCCGAGGTAATCGGGCGGCGTAAAGATCTCCGCTTTGACGATGGGCTCCTCCATGAAGTCGATGTCGGAAGCGGGCGGCAGGTGGGACGGGTTGTCCACAAAGAGCGTCTCGCCGTCCGTCTTATGCACGAGATAGCTGACGGAGGGCGCCGTGGTGATGATGTCGAGATTGAATTCGCGCTCCAGCCGCTCCTGCATGATCTCCATGTGCAGAAGTCCCAGAAATCCGCAGCGGAACCCGAACCCGAGCGCGGTGGAAGTGTCGGGTTCGAAGATGAGCGCGGCGTCGTTGAGCTGCAATTTCAAGATCGCCTCTTTCAGATCGTTGAACTTGCTTCCGTCGAGCGGATAGATACCGCAGAACACGACGGGCTGCACCTTCTTGTAGCCGGGCAGCGGCTCCTTTGCGGGGCGCTCCGCATTCGTGACGGTGTCGCCCACCGCGACGTCCTGAATGCTCTTGATGCTCGCCGCGATGTAGCCGACTTCGCCCGCCGCCAACACGGACTTGGGCTGAAGTTTGGGGCTGAACGCCCCCACTTCGACGACGTCGTACACGGTATCGGAGAGAAACGTGCGTATCTTGTCCCCCACGCGGCAGCTCCCGTCCTTGATGCGGACGAAGAGGATGACGCCCTTGTAGTTGTCGTAATAGCTGTCGAAGATGAGCGCTTTTAAGGGGGCTTCCGTATCGCCCGAGGGCGCGGGGAAATACTTCGTCACCGCCTCGAGGATGTCTGCGATGTTGATGCCCTCCTTCGCGGAGACGCAGGGCGCATAGCTCGCATCCAGTCCGATGACCTCCTCGATCTCCTTTCTCACCTCTTCGGGGCGGGCGCTGGGCAGGTCTATTTTGTTGATGACAGGCAGAATTTCGAGATTGTTGTCGAGAGCGAGATACACGTTGGCGAGCGTCTGCGCCTCGATCCCCTGCGTCGCGTCCACGACGAGGATCGCCCCCTCGCACGCCGCGAGAGAACGGGAGACCTCATAGGTAAAGTCGACGTGTCCCGGGGTATCGATGAGATTGAATTCGTATTCGTTGCCGTCTTTCGCCTGATAGTACATGCGCACGGGCGTAAGTTTGATGGTGATGCCGCGCTCGCGCTCGATGTCCATCGAGTCGAGAAGCTGATCCTCCATGTCGCGCTTGGAGACCTGACCGGTCAGCTCCATAATGCGATCGGCGAGCGTACTCTTGCCGTGGTCGATGTGCGCGATGATACAAAAATTGCGGATAAATTGATTGGGTTTCGCCATAGTGTCCCTATTATAATCGGTTTTGGAAATTTATGCAAACAAAAACGCTCCGTTTGTCGCACGGAGCGCTGAAAAAACAACATATTAAGGGCATTTTTACAGGAAAGAGTCTCAATCGTCCGCGACCGTATCTACGGGCTGACGCAGAATGATCCGCCAGTTCTCGCGCTTGCAGCGCAGAATGTCGTTGAGATAGATCTCGTGGTGGTAATAGTCCTTTTCCCGCATGGAAAATCCGCTCTCGCTGACGTACGCCTTCATGAGCGCGACGGTATCCCCCTCCGTCTCGGGCGCGCCGACGTGAAGCGCCTGAACGCAGACGCCCTCATGATAGGGGTAATATTGCACGGGCATGATCTTTTTCTGTTTTTTTGTCTCTTCGATCGCCCACTGTGCCACTTCTTCCGTCACAAAATCAGGAATGCGGACGGCGACCGCCCAATGCGCATTCTCTTTGCCGACGTAATCGAGCTTCTCGAGCTGATCGCTCCAAAAAAACGTCTCGACGGGCGGTTCCTCATAGGAGAAAAAACCCTTGATCCGTTTGCCGAGCTCCTTGCTTCTGAGAATGGTCTGCGTAACCGCCAACACGGATTCACGCGCAGGGTAATAATCTCCCGCGTCGCGCCGCGGCCTGCCCTCTCCGAGTACGGCGAGATAATTCATCTTGGGCACGTTTACCAAGCTCGGCTTCTTTTTTACGCCGTAAAATTCGGGATATTCCTCTCTGTAATCAAATACCATATTCTATCCTCATCTGTAATATGCTGCCGTTATACAAATTCTGTCTTTCCGACTCTTGCCTTCTTCGCGCAAAAAGCGCACCTTGCCTTTTCCGTGCACGGAGACGACCGCCCCTTCCTTCAGCGCGTCGGATGCTTCCGCCGCCCTGCCGTCGACGAAGACGAGCCCCGCCGCAAACGCCGCCTCCGCTTCCCTTCGGGAGAGCTTGTATGCAGCGGCGACAAAACAGTCCGCGCGCAGGGAATGCACGAACAGCGTCGCCTCTTCCGTCTTCTGCTCCGCCGATATCTCGCCTTCGCACACTTCGACGGAAACGCTCGTCGCCGCGACGCGCCGCAAGTTCTCGCGGATATAATCCGCCATGCGAGCGAGGCAGAACATATATCCCGTGTTATCCGAGACGACGATGTCCCCGATCACGCTGCGCTCCAGCCCCAGGCTCAGCACGCTGCCCAAAAAGTCGCGGTGGGTGAGCTCGTTCGCAAATTTCTGTTGCAGCGGGGCGACCTTCAGGCAGACGATCGGGAAAGGTTCCTCCCGTTCCGACGTTCCGAACCTGGCGACGACGCGCTCCGCGTTCTCATGCCCTCCCCAAAGGGCGAGCCCCGCATATGAGAGCTCTTTTTCGCAGGCGTACAGCTCTTGCCTCTCGGCGAGGGAGAGAAAATCCGTATAGCGATACCTTCCGCTCTCGTCCGCCTTCCTCGCGAGCGCCGCGAGGTTTTTTTTCAGTTCTGAGCTCATTCTCCTTCCTGTCCTTCGTGCCGCCGCGCCGTCAAGCGGCGCGCACAAACCGACGTCACTTGCGCTTTTCTTTGGCGCGCTTGTCGTTGATGATCTGCATGTGCTCCTTTGTGACGAGCGTGACGTTGTTCTCCTTTGCCCACTTGACACAGCCCTTGAGCGCCGCCGCAAGGAAGACGCGCGGCACCTTGACGAGGCAGAGGAGCGCGTCGTCCGTAAACTTGACGACGTCGTCCGCGCGGTGCGCCGCGTACTTCACTGATTCGAGATCGACTTCGCGGTTGGGAAGAGGTTCCGCGCGCGGCCGCTTAAACTTCGAATACCAGAAATTCTTGCTGTCGCGATAGCCGTAATCGACGGGAACGGGCGGGAAAGCGCCCGCCTTCACGCCGTCTACGATCGCATTGTAATATTTTTCCTTCATCAGAATCTTATCCACGCGCAGAATGAAGTGCGCGCCGAACTGACTGGTGATGCCGTTGAAATCGTGATAGGGTCCCTCGTACTCTTCCTGTACCTTGTCGTCCTGCGCGTTGTCGAGGGTGTCCATCCAGGTACATTCAAAGACCTGAAAACTCTCCGCGATCACCTTCGGATACGTTGCGGAAGGGTCCTCCGCGGCGCGCAAGCCCTCTTCAAGCGTAAAGATACAGTCCTTCATCTTCTCTTCGGGCGTATCGCCGGGAAATCCCAGGCGCACCGCCTCTTTGAAGTACTTCGGATCGTCGGGGATGAAATTGATCGTGCATTTCTTGTGCCGAAGCAGACCCTTGCAGGTATTCGAAGAATTTCTGCACTCGAGCAGCATCGCATAATACCCTTTGCCCGCAATGTAATAGGGCGCGACCAGAGAATAGGCGCCGAAGCTCGTCGTCTTGCCGTCCTCGGCAAGCGTGCCGATCAGCGTCGTCGGCATCGGGAAAAAAGCCGATGTCTGATAAAAATTATCTACGATCCTCAAATTTTTGAAACTGCTCATAACTCCTCCCGCCCGCAGTTTTGCCCCTGATGCATTCGCCCGTTTTCCCGCGCAGACAATTCATACCTCTATCATGATAACACATTTTTCCTTTTTTGTAAAGACCGTTTTGCAATTTCCTTTTCCTTTCAAAAAAACTTCGGGGACATTTCTGCCCCCGAAGCCCCTTATTCGTTTTCCTCGTCGGATGCTTCCGCTTCTGCCGCATCCGCATTTTCTTCCGGAAGCGCCACGTCCTCCGTCTCTTCCCGTTCGGTGACGGCGACGGTCGCGACTTTGCTCTCCTTCACGTTCATGACGCGCACGCCCACGGTATTTCTGCCGATGCGCGAAATGTCGCTCGCATGCATGCGGATGATCGTTCCATTCTCCGAAATGATCATGATATCGTCGTCCTCGCCCACCAGCTTGAGGTTGACGAGATCTCCCGTCTTTTCGTTGAATACGCCCGCCTTGATGCCCTTGCCGGCTCTGCCCTGCAAGCGATAATCCTCGATCGAAGAGCGCTTGCCGAAGCCGTTCGAAGTCAGCGTGAGAATGTCCTTCCCGTGATCGATGACGAGCATATCGACGAGCACGTCGCCCTCGGCAAGCTCCATCGCGCGGACGCCCTGCGTGTCTCTGCCCATCGGGCGCACGTCGCCCTCCGAGAAGCGGATGCACTTGCCCTGACGGGAAGCGATGATCATCTCGTCATCGCCGCTCGTGAACTGCACGGAAATGAGCTCGTCGCCCTCGACGATGCGGATGGCGATCTTGCCGCTCTTCTGAATGCGCGCAAACTCGGACATCGCCGTCTTTTTGATGAGCCCCTTCCGCGTCGCCATGGCGATGTAGCCGTCCTCATTCTCTTTCAGCGGGATCATCGCCGTGATCTTTTCGTCCTGCCCGATCTGCACGATGTTGACGATCGCCCTTCCGCGCGCGGTGCGCTGCGCCTCGGGGATCTCGTAGCACTTGATCGAATATACCTTGCCCAGATTCGAGAAGAGCAGGATATCGTCGTGCGTCGAGCAGACGAACATCTTCTCCACAAAGTCCTCGTCTTTGGGTCTGTGCGCCGTGATGCCCATGCCGCCGCGGCGCTGCGCCTTATATTCGGCGGAAGGCAAGCGTTTGACGTAACCGGAATGCGTCATGGAGACGACGACGTCCTCTTCGTCGATGAGGTCGGCGTCCTCGATCTCGCCGTATTCCATCGAGATCTCCGTCCTGCGCTTGGAAGGATATTTCTCGCGGATGATTTCGAGATCGGTCTTGATGATGGCATACACGCGCGATTCGTTGGCGAGAATGTCCTTCAGATCTGCGATCTGCGCGTGAAGCTGATTGAGTTCATCCTGCAATTTTTCGACTTCGAGGGAGGTGAGCCTCTGCAGGCGCATCTCCAGAATGGCGTTTGCCTGCCGCTCCGTGAGCGCGAACGCCGTCGTCAGCTTTGCGTTCGCCTCCACTTTGTCCTTGGATTCCTTGATGATGCGGATGACTTCGTCGATGTGCGCGAGCGCAAGCACCAGACCTTCGACGATGTGCGCGCGCTCCTCCGTCTTCGCAAGATCGAAGCGCGTCCTGCGCGTGATGACGTCCTTCTGATGATCGAGATAGACGGTCAGAAAGTCCTTCAGATTGAGAAGCTTCGGCTCCGTGCCGTTTTCCACGAGCGCGAGCATGATGATGCCGTCCGAGATCTGCAGATTCGTGTGCTTATAAAGCGAATTGAGCACCACCTGCGCGTTTGCGTCCTTCTTGACCTCGATGACGACGCGCATGCCGTCCCTTCCCGACTCTTCGCGAATATCCGAGATGCCGTCCAACCGCTTATCCCGCACCATGTCTGCCATCGTCTTGATGAGCATTGCCTTGTTGACCTGATACGGGATCTCCGTCACGACGATGCGCGTCCTTGTCGTATTTCCCGAATTGTATTCCTCAATCTCGCACTTCGCGCGGAGGATGATGTTGCCCTGGCCGGTGCGGTACGCCTTGCGGATGCCGCTCCTGCCCATGATCACGCCGCCCGTCGGGAAATCCGGCGCGGGAATGTACGTCATCAGATCGTCCACGGTCAGCTCGGGATTGTCGATGAGCGCGACCGTCGCGTCGATGACCTCGGCGAGGTTGTGCGGAGGGATGTTCGTCGCCATGCCAACCGCGATGCCGTCTGAGCCGTTGACGAGCAGGTTGGGAAATCTTGCGGGCAGGACGACGGGTTCCATTTCCATGCCGTCGAAGTTGGGCAGGAAATCGACCGTCTCTTTGTCGAGGTCCCTGAGCATCTCCGCCGCCAGTTTGGACAGTCTCGCCTCCGTGTAACGCATCGCCGCGGGAGGGTCTCCGTCCACGGAGCCGAAGTTGCCGTGTCCGTCCACGAGCGGGAAATTGATGGAGAAATCCTGTGCGAGCCGCACGAGCGCGTCGTAAATGGAAGAGTCGCCGTGCGGGTGAAATTTACCCATGCAATCGCCGACGATCCTCGCGCATTTGCGGTAGGGTTTGTCGTTGTACACGCCCATCTCGTGCATCGTGTACAAAATTCTTCTGTGTACGGGTTTGAGCCCGTCCCTCGCGTCGGGAATGGCGCGGGATTTGTTGACCGCCATCGCGTAGGCGATGAACGAACGCTTGAGTTCGTCGTTCACCTCCGTATCGAGAAGGCGGGTCATTTCGAGTGTCTTTTTGAATTCTTCGGTCAGCTCGGGGCTGGTTTCTTTTTTTGCCATACTGCCTCCGCGTCAGATATCCAGATCCTTGACGAGATTCGCGTTTTCCGCGATGAACTGTCTGCGCAGTTCGGGTTTCTCGCCCATGAGAATGGAGAACATGTTGTCCGCCTCCACCGCGTCGTTCATCGTAATGCGGACGAGCGTGCGGGTCGCGGGATTCATCGTGGTTTCCCAGAGCTGTTCGGTGCTCATCTCTCCGAGTCCCTTATAGCGCTGGTATTCGACTTTGTTGTTGTTTTCCAGGTCGTAAAGCTTCTTTTCGTCCTCCGTATAGAGGTAGACATCGTCCTTGCCCTTGACCGAAGCGCGGTAAAGGGGCGGCATCGCCGAATAGACGTGACCGTGCTCGATGAGCGGCCGCATGTAGCGGAACAGGAACGTCAGGAACAGAATGCGGATGTGCGAGCCGTCGACGTCGGCATCCGTCATGGAGATGATGCGGTCGTAGCGGAGCTTGCTCTCGTCGAAATCGTCCTGAATGCCGCACCCGAACGCGGTGATCATGCTCTTGATCTCCTCGTTTTCGAGCACGCGGTTGATGCGGACCTTTTCGACGTTGAGTATCTTGCCGCGCAGAGGCAAAATTGCCTGGAAGCGCCTGTCTCTGCCCTGCTTTGCCGTGCCGCCCGCCGAATCGCCCTCGACGATGTAGATCTCGCACAGTTCCGGGCGTTTGTCCGAACAGTCCGCAAGCTTTCCGGGCAGCGTCGTGCTCTCGAGCACGCCCTTCCTGCGCGTCAGCTCGCGCGCGTTGCGCGCCGCCTCCTTCGCCTTCTGCGCCGTCAGACAGCGAAGCACGAGCTCGCGCGCCTGCGCAGGATGCTCCTCGAGATACGTGCCGAGCTTCTCCGCCACCGCCTTCTGCACGGGGGCGCGCATCGAGCTGTTGCCGAGCTTCGTCTTGGTCTGTCCTTCGAATTGCGCCTCCGTCAGCTTGACGGAAATGACGGCGGAAATGCCCTCTCTGACGTCCTCGCCCGAGAGCTTTTCTTCGCCTTTGAGAATATTGAGCCGCTTGCCCGCGTCGTTGATGACTTTGGTGAGCGCCGTCTTGAAGCCGTCGAGGTGCGTGCCGCCCTCGATGGTGTGAATGTTGTTTGCAAACGAAAAGATCTGCTCGTTGTACGAATCGTTGTACTGAATGGCGAACTCGATGACGGTGTCGGAAGTGACCTCTTCAAAATAGACGGGGCGATCGAAGAGCACCGTGTTGCCGCGATTGGTGTCCTCCACGAATTCCAGAATGCCGCCGTCGTAGCGGAAGGTGTCTGACTTTTCCTTCTCGCCGCGCAGATCGGTCAGCCTGATCGTCAGTCCCTTGTTCAGATACGCGAGTTCGCGCAGGCGGGATTTGATGGTATCGTAATTGAAGACGATGGAATCGAAGATCTCGCTGTCGGGATAAAACGTGACCTTTGTTCCCGTCTTGTCCGAGTCCCCGACGATCGCGAGCGCCCGCTGGGGAACGCCGCGGTTATAGATCTGCTTGTAGAGATGCCCGTTCTGGCAGACCTCCACTTCCAGCCATTCGGAAAGGGCGTTGACGACGGAAAGTCCGACTCCGTGCAATCCTCCCGAAATTTTGTATCCTCCGCCGCCGAACTTGCCGCCGGCGTGCAGCTTGGTCAATACCAACTCTACCGAAGAGATCCCCTCTTTGGGGTGGATCCCCGTGGGGATGCCTCTGCCGTTGTCCGTGACGGACACCGAACCTTCCCGATTGATCGTGACCGTGATCGTGTCGCAGTAGCCTGCCAGAGCCTCGTCGATCGAGTTGTCCACGATCTCCTGTACGAGATGATGCAGTCCCCTCTCGTCCGTCGAACCGATGTACATGCCTGGTCGGCGGCGCACCGGTTCAAGCCCTTCGAGGACCTGAATCTGCTCCTGCCCGTACTCTCCCTGTACTTTCTCCGCCATACGTTACCTCACTGAATTTTCTTCCCTTACAGTATAACACAAACGCAAAAAAAACGAAAGCGTTTCGGTCAAGTTTTTTGACTTTTTCTTTCATCAAAAACAAAAATAAGCGCCTCAGAAGCGCCTTAAAACGGAGGCAATGCCAAATTGAAAAAACACACAAGGAACACTAATTCCGTTTTTCGCGGCAATCTACGCTTTTTCATAAAAACGCGCCGATTTTTCCCGTTCTCAAAAAAATGCATATTTTTGCCAAAGAAGGGACAGACTGCATCTTGAAGCGGCGCCCCTCTTCCCGCGGCGCCGAAAAGGAGAATCCCATATGTATGAATTGATCTGTTCGAAATGCCGCCGCTCAAGGGGCGTCAATGAAATGTTCGTCTGCTACGGCTGCGGCTCTTTTGTCTGCAGAGACTGCGCGAAAGACAGCCTATGCCCCACTTGCTTTGACAATCTGTCCCTCATCATGTGACATGCCTCCCGCTGTCCGACGTTCGTCCCGCTCCGCACTGACGCACGCCCGCGCTTTTTTACGGCGCGACTGACGCTCGCGATGCGCAAACGGATCCCCTCTTCGAGTATTCCTTCTCACCCCCCTTGCGTAAAAGATTCCCCGCGTATTTTCGGCTCTCCCGCCGATTTACTCGGCGTTTGACCTCTTCTCAACGGTAAATTGTCCAACTAAACGCAACACATGACAACATTTTCAATCTTCTACCACAGATTTGTATGAACTCTTCTTTTTCTTTCCGTGTTACAATTAACGGCACAATTCTCCGTCCATAAAAAAACAACGGCGCAAAGCCGTTGTTTTTTCGTTCAATTCGCATAATACAGCCAGAGAAAGACCGCCGCGATCGCCACAAATACCGCTCCTACAATGAGGATATAGCCGTACCCGCGCTTTTTCTCGCGCCTGCTTTCGCGGTAATCGTAATACGTCTTGTATTTCCGCTCCACTTTGGAAGAGCGGAAAATGCTGAAGAGCAATGTGATGGAATACCCCATCATGTCAAACACGCCGCCGTTGCTCGCAAAGACGATGAGCCCGCCGCAGACGAGAAACACGCCCGCCGCGAAAAACGCATCGCTCCATATCTGCATGATCGTCTTCACCGAAGTCTGCGAAAACACCTTCTTTGAAAGCACGATGACGCAGACGATGCCGAGCCCGACCAGGGCGGTTATGAGATAGCGCAAAAATCCTTTCATTCTGCCCCGAGTTCCGCCTTGTATTTTGCAAACTCCGCGTCGTTGCAATAGATGAAATGTCCGGGAACGATCTCGCGCATCGAAGGCTGATCGACCGAGTAATCGTGTTCCGCGAGCGGATTGTAGACGATACGCTTGCGCTGTTTTTCATACATCGGATCGGGAAGCGGGATCGCCGAAAGCAAAGATTTCGTGTAAGGGTGCAGCGGATGATCGAACAATTCGTCCGCAGGCGCAAGTTCTACCATCTTGCCGAAATACATGACGCCGATCCTGTCCGAGAAATACTTGATGACGGAAAGATCGTGCGCGATGAAGAGCACCGTGATGCCGAGCTCCGCGCGCAGATCGTTCAACAGGTTGATGACCTGTGCCTGAATGGACACGTCGAGCGCGGAGACGGGCTCGTCCGCTATGATGAGGTCGGGCTCCATGATGACCGCGCGCGCAATGCCGATACGCTGACGCTGACCGCCGGAGAATTCGTGCGGATATCTGCCCGCGTGTTCGCGCACAAGTCCCACTTTCTCCAGAATGTTATACACTTTCTGATCGATATAATCCTTGTCCTTGATGCCGTGAATGATGAGTCCTTCCGCAATGATGTCGCGGACGGTCATGCGCGGATTCAAAGAGGCGATGGGGTCCTGAAAGATCATCTGAATGCGGTTGACGATGCGCTCTCTGCTCGCAATGTGGAGCTTTGTCTTATACTCTTTTGCGCAAGCCTTGCGCTCTTCCTCGCTCTTGCAAGCCGCAAGCGCCTCTTCGCGCTCCTGTTTCAGAGCCGCCACCACGCGCTGTGCGTGATCGCGGTCGCAATACTTCTGATCGTGGATCGCCGCAGCCTTCTGCTTTCTGTTTTCCGCCACGATCTTGCCGCAACGGGCAGCCGCGTCCTCTCTCAGCTTGCGGTATTTTTCCAGCGTACCCTCGCGATCGCCCGCGCTTTTGAGTTCCTCGGCGCACTGCTTCTTCAGTTCGCCCAGCTCCGCGCGGTAAGCCTTCTGCGCCTCTTTGATCGCGATCTTGTACGATCTCGCACCTGCGCAGATGCGCTGATCTTTGAAATAGACGCTTCCGCTCGTGATATCGTAAAGCTTGATGATGGAGCGCCCCGTCGTCGTCTTGCCGCAACCGGATTCTCCGACGAGTCCGAAGACTTCTCCCTTCTTGATGTTGAAGCTGACGTCGTCTACCGCTTTGAGCTCGCGACCCGCTCCCATTTTGAAATACTGACAGAGGTGTTCGACCCGCAGCAAAATTTCTTCGTTGTTTTCCACGTCGCACTCCCTCCTTATTGTTTGCTGCCCGCAGGCTCAGCCGCGCCCTGCGTCTGCTTTGCAAGGCGGCTCTTCATCCTCTCGATACGATCGGTCACCGACTTGGGAGGATCGACCTTAGGCGCGTTGGGATGCAGCAGCCACGTCGCCGCATAATGAGTATCGGAAATCTTGAACATGGGCGGCTGTTCCTCAAAGTCGATGCGCATCGCATACTTGTTGCGCTCGGCGAACGCGTCGCCCTTGGGCGGGTAGATCATGTTCGGAGGCGTGCCGGGGATCGCTTCGAGTTTTTCCTTGGTGTCCAGATCGGGCATCGAAGAGAGAAGTGCCCAGGTATAGGGATGCGCGGGCGAATAGAATACGTCGTTTGCGGTGCCGATCTCCACGATCTTGCCCGCATACATGACCGCGACGCGATCCGCCATATTCGCGACGACGCCCAGATCGTGCGTGATGAAGATGACGGAGAGCTGACGCTCCTGATTGACGCGGTTGATGAGTTCCAAAATCTGCGACTGAATGGTGACGTCGAGCGCCGTCGTCGGCTCATCGCAAATGAGGATGTCGGGGTTCGCGGACAGCGCGATCGCGATGACGATGCGCTGACGCATGCCGCCCGAGAACTCGAAGGGGTACTGACGGTAACGCTTGCGAGGCTCGGGGATGCCGACTTCCTTCAGAAGCTTCAGCGCGCGCGTCTTCGCCATGCTGCGCGTGACCTTGTACGCGACGTCGGAAGCTTTCTGCTTCAGCCAATCGATCATGTCGACGGTGCGCCTGTCCATATCGACGGAATCGCTCGCCTTGATCCTGCGTCTGAAATCTTCCGCGACGCGGGTGATGACGGCGACGATGTCCTCCGCCGCTTCCCTGAGGTTGACGAGCTTCTTTTCCGCGACTTTATAGTCGGGATCTCTTCCGTTTTTCGATTTGCGCTCATAGATCGCCATCTGCTTTGCGTAGCGAACTTCTTCTTTCTTGTTGCGGACGATGCCGTCGAAATACTGATTGACGGCAGATCTCAGGCTCGAGCCGAAGGTATAAGCGCTGTTGTCTTTGATGATCTCCAGCCGATCGATGCCCGCCTCGACCGCCTCGACCAGCTCCTTTGCGGCAGCAAAGACTTCCTTCTTGTCGAGGGTCTCCTTCATAAAGACGGGCTTGAGCCGTTCGAAGGTCTCGAGCGCCTCCTTCTTCTTCGCCGTCGAAACCTCATGCGAATAGCGCAATCCTTCCTTCGCGCGGCCGATGAAATCGAGCATGAACTTTTCGTCGAGATACTTGCGCAGATAGACGTTCAGCTCCGCGACGGACATGTCGGGAAGCGTCTTCTCTCCGAACGTGAGGTAATACCCCATCGCAAAGAAGTTGGGTTTTTCAAACGCCACAGCCTCCGTAAGGATGGCGCGGACGGCATTTAAGTGCTCGCAGATCGCAGCCTCGTCGAACTGCCAGGGTTTTGCCTGTTTTTGCAGCAACGAGAGCGCAAAGCGTTTTGCCTTGTAATGCGCAGGGACATGCGCAAGCCGCCTGAGCGCGGAAATGTGTCCCTTCAGCTCCTGTGCGCGGCCGAATACGACGTAGCGCTCGACAGACGCCGCCGAAAGCTTGCAGATGGAGCGAAGATCGGGGACCAGTTTGGTCGCCGCGTGCTTTTCGATCTCGAACAGCAGGTCCTCAATGCCCTTCAACGCGTCCGAAGCCGCTTCGTGCGCGCGGTTGTATTCGTTTTCCAATTTAAGGTGGCATACCTCAAATTTGTTGAACGCTTCGCACTTTTCGGTGTTTTCCTTCTCGTTGCCCCCCGCAGCGTTCATGCACTCGTTGAGACGCTTGAGCGCGTCGTTGAAATCTCTGCGCGCCTCTTTCTGGCTGAGCTTGCCCTTGATGAGCATCGCCTCCGTCATCTGGTTGCCCACGCGCATGATCGGGTTGAGCGAGGAGAGCGGATCCTGGAAGATCATGGCGATTTTGTCGCCGCGGATGCGGTGGAAATCTTCTTCGGAGATCTTCATGAGATCCTGTCCGTCGTAAATGATCTCGCCGCCCTCTTTGATGGCGTTGCCCGCGAGGATGCCGAGCATCGCTCGCGTGGTGACCGATTTTCCGGAGCCGCTTTCGCCGACAATCGCGAGCGTCTCGCCCTTGTACAGCTTAAAACTGATGTCACGCACCGCCTGCACCTTGCCGTTCGCCGTGCGGAAGGAGATCTGCAGATTGTTGACTTCCAGCTTGACTTCTTTGTTCGTATTTACTTCTTTTGCCATATCAATCCTCCGCGCCTCTCAATGACGGATTGAACGCATCTCTCAGTCCGTTGCCGAAGAGGTTGAAGCTGAGCATGAGCAGGACGAGGAAGAGCGACGGGAAGAGCGCGATGAACGGCGCCGTCGAAAGGGACTTCTGACCTGCCGAAATGAGGGTACCGACGCTCGTGATGTTGCCCGTCGAAAGGTTGATGATGCCCAGATACGAGAGGTTCGCCTCCGAGAAGATCATGGACGGGATGACGAGCGCGCAGCTCGTGACGAGCGTTCCGAGCGCATTGGGGAAGATGTGTTTCCAGATGATGCGCCTGTTCTTCGCGCCCAGCGTGCGGGCGGCGAGTACGTACTCCTGATTTTTATAGCGGTAGAACTGCATACGCGTCGTATGCGCCATGCCGATCCACCCCGTCATGAAGTATGCCAGGAACAGCACGAGAACCTGACTGGCGGACCCCATGTGCAATTTGAGAAGCGTAATTACGATCATCGTGGGAATCGCCGCCAGAATGTCCGCGATACGCTCCATCGTAAGGTCAATCTTGCCGCCGTAGTAGCCCTCGATCGAACCGTAGATCGCGCCGAAGAAGAGGTTGACGACGGCGACGCCGATCGCGAACAGGAAGGAGAAGCGCGCGCCGGAAGCGAGGCAGGTCAGAATATCCTGACCGGTACCCGTCGTGCCGAGCATGAACAGAGGCTCGCCGATGCCGTCTTTCAGCACATAGCTGTGATAATAGGTGAAGTATTCGTAATAGTTGACGCGGCACTGTACGCCGGAAGACGTGATGACCGCATAATTGTAGTAATACGTCTCGCCGTCGTCGCCGACAAATCCGTCCGCCCCCTCGATGCGCATCGAAGAAGTGTAGCGATCGGTCGCCTCTGCGCTCGCCAGGCGCTTCGAATAGACGGGGATGACATTTCCGTCCTCATCGTAAACGATCTTGGTCGAAAATTTTCCTTCCGTCTTATAGTAGTAGTTCGCATTCTGCTGGTCCTGCGTCGCCTGCGGGCGATCGGAATAGTTGACCGTAGGATAGATGACCTGTCTGCCCGTTTCGTCCTGATAGCTCTGGACGTTCTGATACTGTTCGAGCGTGAAGTTGATGTAGATCATGCCCGTCTTGTGATAACTGTCGAGACGGTAGACGTACATGCCCTCGTCGTTGATCTCGTATTCCTGATTTTTGACGGCGTTGTGTCCCGTCTCCTGCCCCATCGCATAGTAATAGGTGAAAGTCGCAAGTCCGTCTTCGCGCGCCTCGCAGCCGTCCCAGAACGAAGTCGAAGCAAAGAGATTGTTCTTGGGAAGGGTGCTGGTATAATAGGTGTCGTAATACGAGACCTGATAGGGCGTGAAGAAGGGAACGATGATGGCGAACAGCACCAAAACGATGATGATGATCGCCCCTACGACCGAACCCTTATTTTTGCAGAAGCGCGCGAACGCATCCTGCATATAGCTGCGGGGCTTGGTCTCCAGACGCTTGTCGTGGACCATGTCGCGCCCGGAGGCGAATTCGAATTTTTCCTTGGGGATATTGGCGTATGTGTTTTCCATAGATTATCTCGCTCCCATTCGTATTCTCGGATCGATAAAGCCGTAGCTGATATCGGTGATGATGCCGGCAAGCAGTCCGACCAGCGTATAGAAGCCGGAAAGCAGCATGAAGAAATCGTAGTCCTGGTAGGTGATGGAATCAAGGTACAATCTGCCGACGCCGGGGATGGAGAACATGCTCTCGATGACGAGCGAACCGCTCAGAACGAGGACAAACTCGCTCAGGATCATCGGGAAGATGGGGACCATGGCGTTGCGCAGCGCATGGCGAAGGGTCGCCTGTCCGCGCGTCAGTCCCTTCGTGCGGGCGAGCAGCATGAATTCGCTCGTCAGCACTTCGGTCAGCTCCGCACGCGTGAATCGCGCGTATCCGGCGATCGAGCCGAGGCAGAGCGAGAAGACCGCGGGCAGCATGCTGCGGAACATCGGCCAGGTGAAATAGTCGAAGCCCGACATCATGGTCAGCGGGAACCAGCGAAGCCTGAAGCAGAAAATATATTGAATGATCAAGCCCATGACGATGGAAGGCACCGAAATGAGCAGGATGATGCCGACCGAAATGACTTGGTCCTGCCATTTGTTCTTTTTGAGCGCCGCAAGGATGCCCAATCCGAGACCGATCGGCACGCCGATGATCGTGGAATAGGTATTGATCAGAACTGTCGGGGGAAGTTTTTCCATGAACACGTCCCAAACGGGCTGGTTGCGGTACTCCGCCATCGAAACGCCGATTCCGAAGTCGCCGTTCACGAAGATGCGCTGCAGATAATAGCCGAGCTGCGTCATGATGGGGACGGTATCGTACGTCCAAAGCTTTGTGGTGGAATTGTACACGACGTTGCAGATGTAGCCGCGCGCTTCCAGCTGTCTGTAGATGATGTTGGCGTCCTGCCCGATCTGTACCGTGACGACGATGGGCAGCAGCTTGATGAGCACGAAGCACATGACCATGATCACGCAGAACGTGAACAGCACAAGCCCGAGTCGTTTGAGCACATATTTGAACATATACATCTTAAATGGCTCCTTGAGGTGAGAATATCCGCGCCAAAGGCGCATACAAACGTTTCAAATATTCGCATTTGTATTTGCTGCCGCAGATACGGCAAAAAAGGCTTCCGCCTTTCAGCAAATACAAATGCGGTATTTGCCGCATCTGAATAAATAGCAAAAGCGGGGACGAAAACGCTTTCCGTCCCCGCCGTCTGCCGTTAGGTTTGACAAGTCAACTTAGTTGGTCTTCTTGTACTCGGTGGAAAGATTGTTGCCGTTGTCGGAAACGAACTTTGCCCACTCGCCGTCGTTGTAGTTCGCGAACATATATCTGATGCCGCCGAAGCCCATGAATACGTTATACTCATCGGAGATATAGCTGAACTTCGCACCCGTTACCGTCGCAGAGTACTCGGACGTCGTGATGATCGTGAAGTACTTGTTCAGGACGAGCTCTTCGAGCTCAGCAAGGAGCTGCAGTCTCGCCTCTTCGGGGATCGCGCCTGCACCCCAGTTGTAGGTGTAAGGCTGGTCGTAAGATTCAGCGATGCCGTTCAGGCAAGCATACCAGTTGTAGACGCTCATGGTGAGCTCTTCGCCTGCGCCGGCATAGTCGCCTTCAGGCATGGTGTAGGTCAGAGACTCTGCCGTGGTATCCCACCAGGTAGAATACATCAGACCTGCGTCCGGATCGATATAGCACTGCAGGAAACCTGCGGGGTCGAACGCGCCGCCGGAGAATCCGGTGCCGGTAGCGATCTCATAAGCGCCTGCTTTGAAGTCCTTTGCCCAGTTGGAGCCGAAGGAAGCGTCGAACGTTACTACGATCTTGCCTTCCAGAGAAGTGCCCTTTACAAGCTCTTCGATGGAATTCTTGACATATTCATAGTGGCGGCGCGTGCTGTCGTTGTCCGTGCTCGTGCCGAAGATGAACGTGATGGGCTGAGAATCGTCGTAGTTGTACATCTCAGCGTTTGCGGTGAGTTCTGCATACGCCTTCTCGACGAGCTGTTTTGCAAGCTCATAGTTGAGGCCGTTCATTGCGACGTAAGCGTCTTCATAGTTTGCATAGGTGTTGACGCCGTCCGTCCAGGTGCCGTCGTTGTTCTCGGTGAATCCGTAAACGCGGAGAAGAGCCTTCTTCGCATACTCGGTATCGCGATAAACGCCGCCGTTCTCTACGTCATAGTAGTAGGAAGGACCAAGGATACCGTAGCAAGACTGATGGGAGGTGTAGCAGGTTGCGTTATAGTCGTCTCTGTCGAAGGAGAGGGAGATCGCCTGACGGAAATCCTGGATCGCAAGGATGCTGTTGTTGCGTCCGTTGGTCTTCAATACATCGAGATTTGCATACAGGTTGATACCAAACGTACCGGTACCGGGAGCGTACAGGGTATATTTGGAATTTCTGTAATCTTCTTTGTGATCTACGTCAAGTCCGATCTCGTCGATCTCACCGCTGAGGAATGCCATCCACTGCGTGTTGACTTCCGCGATCTGCTCGCACTCGATCTTGTCGACTTCGTACTGTCCGGCATTTTCTTCCATGTTGTAGCCGTACCAGTACTCGTTGCGCTCGAGCGTGTAGGACTTACCGCCCTGGAACTGCGTGAGCTTGTAAGGGCCCCAGCTTGCGCTCGTCTCTACGGAGCTGTTGTAGTTGGTCGTCCACAGCGTGGATCCTGCAACGGGCTCCTGCTTGCACTCTTCGTACAGATCTTCCTTTACAAGGGGCAGGCTTGCAAAGCTGTAAGCCGCCTCATAGGAGAGAGAACCGTCCTCTTTGAGGCACTGGATCGGGTTGTCGAGGCAGACGACGATCTCGTACTGAGAAGGGGAATACATACCGACATCCTCGAATGCGACCTCGGGATAGGTATAGTAAACGAACATGTAATTGACGACGTTCTCGACCGTCTCACCCCATGCAGGGCTGCCGGTGATGACCTTGCCGAGCAGCGTTACCGCCTCTTCGGTGGGAGCTACGTTGCCGTCTTCGTCGGCGAGAGCCTTCAGAGAAGTGTACGCTTCCACGTCGAATAAATCAGGCATAGCCGTTACATAAGCATCGAGAGAATTGCCTTTGAGCCAGCCGAGAGCAGACGTCAGTGCAATGTAGCACTCGCTGCCGTTGAGCTGATACTTGCCGTCGACGAGCTCGAGCTGATCGTAAGTATAGCCGATGCCGCTGTTGTCGAAGTAGTCAGCCTGTCCCTGGAAAACGTAAGAACGCGCATTCTTAATGGTGATGTTGTTGTAATAAGTAGATGCGCGCATGTTCTGGAACAGCGGGTCGAGCTGCTGCTGCATCGTGTAGACGAAATCCGTCGCGTCGATGGGCGTGCCGTCGTCCCACTTCAGATCTTCGCGGAGCGTGATCTTCCAAGCATAGCCGCCCATTTCCTTCTGTTCGTCCGTGTAGCCCCACTTTGCGTCTACGGAGCTCGTGACGTCTTCCAGTTTGGTAGCCGCAGAGAAGTTTACGGTGAAGCCGCCGGAGACGATCGCGTCAGCGTTGATCGTGCCGTCCTCGTTGAACTTGCCGCCCTTAGCCTCGTCGAACTCATAGTCGTACTCATAGAAAGAGCTTACGATGTAGTTGAGGATCTGGGTATCGTTGTTATCCTCATACGTCAATTCGTTCCAGTTGCTGGGCATGACAGACGTATACGTACGGTAGGTGACCGTTTCATCTACGTCCTTATTGCACGCAGCCATCGGAACCACAATCGTCGCCGCAATTGCAACGGTTGCGAGTTTCTTCCATGTTTTTGCCATTTTATCCTCCAAACATGTGTAAATTTTTTAGAGCTTATGCCCCGTTCCCTCCCAAGAACGGCGCTTCTCTTCAAATTAAGTATCCCGCTTTCGGACAAACAAATTCGTCCCGCGGTCGAGTTCGAACATCTTTTCGCGCAAAACGATAGCCTTTATTTCTAAATACGAAGCGCAACAATGCAATATTCGAATTCAAATTACGAAAAACAGTTTATCACGCCGCTCCCTCTTTGTCAACTAAAATCCGTTTCAAGCGCACATTTTTTTGACCTCGCACTATTAAAAAATTTTATTTCCTCTATAATATTTTCAAATAGGTACGCCACCCCCGTCCGCAGCGGGAGCAAATGGAAATTTCAGGCATTTTTGCCGAAAAACGCATCGGATTTTCCGCCGTATCGCGCGCATCCCCCGCTTTCGCGCGCGCTCCGCAAAAGCCGATACCCGTTTGTATTATGAAATGCAATTATCATTCCCATCCCGCTTTCGCGCGTTCCGCAAGAGCCGATCGCGCTCCGACGTACCCTCGAAGGGGCGGTTTCCGTCCGATCCCCTCGCTTCGGCTGTCCCGAACGGAGCCGCTTCGGACCGCCCTGCCTTCCTCTCGCCCGTCATTTCTCTCCCCTGCCTCGCCTTAAAAGGCGATCCCGCCTTTACGCGTATGCGCGCATATATTTTTTAAGGAAAGCCGACCGACGAGCGCCGACGCCGCCCTTTTCCCCTTTTGCAACCTGTTTTCTCAAAAAAATCCTGCATCAAAGCAAAAAAATCCTCCGTAAGCAATTGTCCTTGCGCAATTTTTGTGTTATAATGAAAACAATTATGAACACGTCAACGACAAAACGCATCGCCGTACTCGCTCTCTTTACCGCGGCGAGTCTTATCATGTTCCTGATCGAAAGCCAATTCCCGCCGCTCTTTTTCCCCGGCGCGAAAATGGGGCTTTCCAATCTCTTTTCCATGCTGGCGCTCGTCCTGTACGGTCCCGGCTCCGCTTTCGTCGTCATCGTATGCCGCACCCTGCTCGGGAGCTTATTTTCCAACGTATCCACGCTTTTGTACAGCTTCACCGCGGGCATCGCGGCGATCGCGCTGTCCTCGGTTCTGGTAAAATTTGTCTTCCCCGCGATCTCCCTGCTTTCCGTTTCCGTGGCGGCAGCCGTCTTTCACAACATCGTGCAGAACTTCGTCTTCGTGCTCGTCACCAAGACGCCGCAGGTGTTCACTTACCTTCCCTATCTCGCCGTCGCGGGGGTCCTGTCCGGGCTCATCGTCGGCGCAGTCCTTCTTCTTCTCATCAAGAAAATACCCCTGTCGGTCTACCGCAGGGTGATTGATTAAAATTCAAAGCAAAGGAGTTTTTACAGTGAAAGCGATTCAAAGCAAATTCGTTTTCCACGGCGTACACATTCCCGACCGGAAACACTTCGCAAAGGATGTACCCGTAGAAGACTGCGCACCCGCAGACACGCTTACCGTCTCCCTTTCGCAGGGCATCGGAAAACCCTCCGTTCCCGTCGTAGCCGTCGGCGATCCCGTCAAACAGGGACAACTCATCGCCAAGGCAGGCGGAGCGATCGGTTCCGCCGTTCATGCGCCCGTGAGCGGAACGGTCAAGAGCGTCACCGATTGCGCGATCGTCATTGAAAACGACAAAAAGTATGAAACTGCTTATATGCAGCCGCTCTCCGACCCTACGCCCGAACAGATCAAGGCGCGGATCGCGGATGCGGGCATCGTCGGCATGGGCGGCGCAGGCTTCCCCACCGCGGTCAAGCTCAACCCGCAGGACCCCGTCGACACGCTCGTCGTCAACGGCGCGGAGTGCGAACCCTATCTCACCTGCGACCACAGGATCATGCTGGAGCACACCGCCGAGATCGCCGAGGGCGCGCGGCTCATCGCAAAATCGCTCGGGATCGCGACGATCTTCATCGGCATCGAAGCGAACAAACCCGACTGCATCGCGGCGTTCGAAGCATTCGATTTCATTCAGCCCGTGATCCTCAAAAAGCAGTATCCCGTCGGCAGCGAAAAACACCTCATTTACGCCTGCACCGGCAGAAAGGTCCCCACGGGGAAACTTCCCGCCGCAGTCGGCTGCATCGTGCAGAACGTCGCGACCTGTCTCGCCGTCTTCGAGGCGGTCAGGAGCGGTAAACCGCTCATCGAGCGCGTGCTCACCGTCGCGGGAAAAGCAGTCAAGACGCCGAAGAACCTGCGCGTGCGCATCGGCACGCCCCTCGACGCCGTCATCTCCGCCTGCACGCTCACGGAAGACGCGAAAAAGATCATCTGCGGCGGTCCCATGACGGGCGCCGCACTCAAAGAACTTTCCCGCACCGTCACCAAGACGACGGGCGGCATCGTCGCCATGACCGCGGACGAGACGGACACGGACGCACCCACTCCCTGTCTCAACTGCGGCAAATGCGCCGACGTATGCCCCATGAACCTCATGCCCATGAACACCGCGTTCTATACGGCTGCGGGCGAATACGACATGGCGGCAAAGAAGGGCGGCGTGCTCAACTGCATCGAATGCGGCGCCTGCGCCTATATCTGCCCCGCGCATCGTCCCCTCATTCAGGCGATCCGCACGGCAAAAGCGGAAATCCGCAAAGGAGGAAACAAATGAATACGCTCGTCGTTTCCATGCCCCCGCACTTAAAAACCAAGCGCACGACCAAGCACATCATGCTCGACGTCGTCATCGCTCTGCTCCCCGCCACCGTCATGGGCTGCGTCCTGTTCGGGCTGAGCGCGCTGCTCACGATCGCGATCTCCGTCGTCGCCGCGGTGCTGTCGGAATACGTCTATGCGCTGCTTTCGCACAGGGTCTGGAAGGATCATGCTTACGCGAAACGGTTCTGGAAGGAATTTGACTTTACATCCGTCGTCACGGGACTGCTGCTCGCTCTGGTCATTCCCGCTTCCGTGCCCTGGTACTATCCGCTCCTCGGCAGCATCTTTGCGATCGTCGTCGTCAAAATGCTGTTCGGCGGCACGGGCAAGAACATCGTCAACCCCGCCATCGCGGGCAGAATTTTCCTCTTCATCGGCTTGGCGGCGGTGCCGAGCTGTCGTGCGGCGATCATCGGCACGGTATTCTCCGCGGCGCCCGAAGTCGGCAACGACATCTTCACAGGCGCGACGCCGCTCACGAACTTCCTCAATCCCGACTTCGGCGCTTCGATCACGCAATCCAACCTGACCGACCTGTTCTTCGGATTCGGTGTCGCGGGCTGCATCGGCGAGACCTGCAAGGCGGCGCTGCTGCTCGGCTATATCTACCTCGTCGTGCGCAAGGTCATCAAATTCTGGCAGCCGCTTCTGTACATCGGCGTGACGGGACTGTTCGCCGTCTGCCTGAACGGATTCGACTTCTCGGCGTTCCTGCCCTCTATTCTCTCGGGCGGACTCTTCCTCGGCGCGATCTTCATGGCGACCGATTACGTCACCTCCCCCAAGTCAGACCTCGGCAACGTCATTTACTACGTCGCGCTCGGTCTCATCACCGCGGGGCTGCGCAAGGCTACCGGCATTGAAGTCGTTTCCTTCGCGATCATGCTCATGAACATCATCGTTCCGCTGATCGATACCTATGTCCCCCGCAGGGCGTTCGGCTATCGTCGGCAGAGAAAGGAGGTCAAATAATGACTGCAAAAGAATTTTTTAAGGGCAACGTATTCCGTTCCCTCGCGGTCCTGCTCATCATCGTCATCCTTTCGAGCGGCATCCTTGCGATCTGCAACGATCTTCTCAAAGTGTCCGACGCCGATCGCATCAACCGCGTCATCGCTCAGATCTACGGCAAAGACGTAGACGCACAGATGGTGGAGATCCCCGAAAACGGTTTTGACTATGACGGCGGCTCCGTCAGCGAGGCTTATCTCATCAAAGACGACGGCAACTACCTCGTCAAATCGACGGGCAACGAAGGTTATAAAAACGGCACGGTCACCCTTTGGGTCGTCGTCGAATTCGCAGACAACGCCATTCAGGGCATCGGCAAGGTGAAAGTCGATTCCTACGAAGGCCAGACCCTGATGGCAAATTTCAACGATGCATACTTTGCCGAATTTGACAAGCACGACGAAGAGATTGCCTCCGGCGCGATCTTTGCGACGGAAGCGGACGAAGATCTCATCCCCAACACCGTGACGGGTACCACCAGATCGGCAAACGCGATCTGCAACGCCGTCAATACGGCGGTCGACTTCGTCAAGAGAGTGGTCCTCGGCGAAGATACCCCCGTAGTTCCCGTAGGCGACGGACTCCTCTATGCGGGCAACATCTCCAAGGGCAGCGTCTCCGTCAAGAGAGGCACCGTTACCTATAACCTCACCGTCACGTCGATGGAAAACGTACACGACAACTTCGTCATCGAAGCGACCGTGGACAAGAGCGGCACCCTGACCAAGTTTGCGATCGTGGAGAACGGCAGCAGCGACAAGGGCGACGGCACCTATGCGGACGACATGTATCCCGACATCGAGAACCTTCTCATCGGCAAAAATTACGAGGAGATCAAGGCACTCATCGGTCAGGACGGCAACGAGATCACCTCTTCGGACGGCATCGATCCTTCCCTGCAGACGGGTGCGACGTATTCCAACCTGATGTGCCTGACGGCTGCGGCTTACGCGACGGGTAACTACGGCTGGTTCACCTCCGCAGGACTCTTCGTCGGCAACGTCTCCAGCATCGACTTCTCGGTCAAGAGAGGTACGGTAAGCTACACGCTCACCGTCACGTCGATGGAAAACGTACACGACAACTTCGTCATCGACGTCGCAGTCAAGAACGGCGCGATCACGGAATACACGATCGTGGAGAACGGCAGCAGCGACAAGGGCGACGGCACCTATGCGGACGATATGTATCCCGACATTGAGAACTTCCTCATCGGCAAGACATACGAAGACATCAAGGCGCTCCTCGGCGGACAGGAAGGAAGCGAGATCACCTCTTCGGACGGCATCGATTCTTCTCTGCACACCGGCGCGACCTACTCTAACCTGATGTGCGTCGTCGCAGCGGCGTTTGCGACGGGCAACTACAGCGCCTTCAACGGCTGAGGTATCCTATGAATAAATACGCAAAAATTACGTTAAGCGGTCTCATTCAAGAAAATCCGACGTTCAAACTGATGCTCGGCACCTGTGCGACGCTCGCACTCACCACCTCCGCTTCCAGCGGACTGGGAATGGGGCTGACGGTCACCGTCATCCT
>CALVME010000078.1 GCA_944342055.1 uncultured Clostridia bacterium
GTCGAATAATCCAGAGCGGACGAACTGTCGTCGAGCACGAGGATCTCGGGTTTCCCTGCGAGCGCGCGGGAAACGATGAGCCTCTGTTTCTGTCCGCCCGAAAGGTTGGAACCCTTCTGCGTGAGCATCCTGTTCTCCTTTTCGGAAAAACCTTCGACGAACTCGCTCGCCTGAGCGCAGGCGAGCGCCTTCTGAATGTTATCCTCGGGCAATCCGCGGAAATAGTCAACGTTTTCGCGGATGGTGGAAGCCACCAGAAAGTCGTTTTGAAAGGCGATGCCGAACTTTGCCCGAAGCTCTTTTTCCGGCATCGAACGGACGTCTCTCCCGTCGACGTAAACGGCGCCTTCCGTCACGTCATAGAGGCGGAGAAGCAGGCTGACGATCGTGCTTTTGCCGCTGCCCGTGCCGCCGATGATGCCGAGCGTCTGTCCCGCCTTGACGGAAAAGGAAACGTGTTCGACGTTGTCTTTGTTGCCGTTGTAGGAAAAGCTGACGTCCTTGAACTGTATCTTGCAGTCCGCGTCTCCTTGCGGCATTTCCGAGACGGGCATCCTCTCGTCCGCCTCGAGCACCCCCTCGATGCGCGCCGCGGAAGCGACGCCCCGCGACAGCGTGACAAAGATGCGCGAGAGCCCGAGCATCGCGTTCAGAATGATCGTAAAGTATGACAAAAACGCGAGCACGGTGCCCCCTTCGCTGCCGCACAGCGCGCCGACGGCGATGATGCCGACGAGCCCGAGGTTGAGAATGAGCGTCGCCATCGGGTTGGTCAGAGAAGTGATCTTGTTCGCTTTGAATTCGTTTTCGGTCAGCCGCGCGTTGATCGCGCGGAACTTCTCGATCTCATAGTCGCTCTTGGAGAGCGCCTTGATGACGCGCACGCCCGTGATGTTTTCCTGCATGTCCCGCACGACTTCGTCGCCGCCGCGCTGAACGGTGAGATAGAGCGGCACGCTCTTCTTGGTGATGAGCGCCACGCCGACCACGACGAACGGAACGCAGGCGAGCAGCACGCACGCCAGAATCGGATCGAGCAGGAACGAACAGATGAGCCCGCCCACGAGGAGAATGGGCGCGCGGACGCCGAGGCGAAGGGACTGCGCCATCGTCTGATTGAAATAATAGGTATCGCTCGTCAGACGGGAAATCAATGACGGAAGCGTAAAGCGATCGACCTGGGCGCACTGCAGATACGTCGTCTTTTTGAAGAGCGCAAGCCTGAGATCGTGCGTCGTCTTTCCGGAAGAATTTGCCGCCAAGCGGTTCGCCGCGATGTTCCCGAACAGCGCGACAAAGGACAAAAACGCCATCAGAACGCCGTTCAGGGCGAGCGAACGCATATCCTTTTGCGGAGCGACGTCGTTGATGAGATGCTCCAGGATCATCGGCAGAAACAGCTCCGCGAGCGCGGCGATAAACTTGATCAGAAGCCCCCACGCGACGATGGACGCATAGGGCTTGGCGTAGGCGACGGTGCGTTTCATGTTTCTTCCCTCACGATGCGCTCGGCATTTGCATAGAGCTTTTCAGTCAGGCGGAACAGCTCTCTCTTTTCCTCTTCCGTGAAGTCCGCCGTGAGAAGCGCACGCCATTCGGCGTTGACTTCCCGTATCTTCGAAAACGCGTCCTTCCCCTTCTCCGTCGAATAGAGAAGCAGCGTTCGCTTGTCCGACTCGCTCTGCCGCCGCACGACGTAACCCGCCTCTTCGAGCAGCGCCATCTGCCGCGCGACGTTGCTCTTGTTCACAAACAGACGCCTGGCGATCGCGTCCTGGGAAACGCCCTCGCTGCAACAGACGGCGAGAATGTATTTTGTCTGACAGCCGTTCAGTCCCAATCCCGCGAGTTTGCGTTCCCGAAAGAGCGAACCGCTCTGCGCGATCAGGTTGATGTTCCGCATAAATGTAGCCATGCCTGCCCTCCATAATAGTTGCATTACGCAACTATTATGTCACATTCCCGCCCCGTTGTCAACGGTCGCAGCAAGATTTTTTTCGATCGGAACAATTTCCGCATGCTTACGCCGCGCTGCGCCGAGAGCTTTCCGCGCGTTCTCTTTGAAATCGCTCTCCCCTCAGTGCACCCCCGAAGGCAAGCGGAACATTTGTCCGAAGTTTTGTTTGCACGCAAAAACTGCTTTTTCGCCCGCTCTCACGCTTTTTCCACAAAAAAAAGAGCGCCTGAGCGCCCCTTTTTTGCCTCTTTTTTACAAAAGCTGTAAGTTGTTGATGACGAGCGAAAATTTACCGCCCAGAAATTCCGCCGCGCGGCGGCAGAGCTGCATCCGTTTGAAATAGATCTCGAAATAGTCCATGACGGGACACAGTTCGGTGTTGATCTGAATGTGCAAAGCGATCTCGCGCGTATCGCCGTCTACCGACAGATACGACTTTTCGGCGGCGAGATTGACGCGGTCGTGGATGTTGTTGTCCTGACGAACGTGCTTGACGCGGCTGCGATGCACGTCCGCCTTGTCGGCGATGATCAATGCGGAAGAAATGTCAGAGACGGGCAATCCGAACTTTTCGTCGTGATTGCCGATCGCCATCATGATGTCCAGCGCGTCGTAATAATCCATGCCCATGCGCGTCAAGATCTGATAAGCCATCATCGCGCCGGACTGATTGTGTCCCTCGCGGCAGACGGCGTTGCCGATATCGTGCAGATATCCCGCGATCTCGGCGAGGCGGATGCGGTCGGGATCGGCGTGCAATCCGCGCAAAATGTCCCCCGACCATTTGCTGACAATGGAAGAATGCCGCACGGAATGCTCGGTAAAGCCAAGCGCCTCTATCTGCTTGGCGGACATGGTCATGATCGCCGTAACTTCTACGTCTGCTTTGATGTCTTCGATTTTAACCATCAGATCTCCGTTACCGTAAGAGTGTTATAGATCTCCTCGTATTTTTCTTTGCGGAAGGAAATCTCTCCGAACGTAGTGACGCTCGCCGTTCCGGCGGCGACGCCCGCGCGCAAAATTTCCACCATATCCGCATTCTGTTCCAGTTTGAGCGCCGCAGCGGCGACCATCGCGTCGCCCGCGCCGACCGTGGAGTTGACCGCCACGTTCACGCTCTTGCAATAGTACGATTTCTTTCCGTCCGTGATGACCGCACCGTCCTTTCCCAGCGACAACAGTACCATCTTCGCGCCGCGGCCTATAAGTTCGCGGCATCCCTCCAGCATATCCTCTTTGGAGACAAACTCTCTGCCGAAGCTTTCCTGCAACTCGTCGAGGTTTGGCTTGACGAGATCGACGCCCGCATTGAGTGCGGCGAACATCTTCGCGCCCTCCGCGTCCACGATTTTTTTGGAGGAAGGATTGACGGTGCGGAAGAGCGTCTCGTAATAATCGGGGCTGACGCCCATGGGCAGCCCGCCCGAAATGACCGTGACGTTGGCGTGCGTGCTGATGCTCTGCACCATGTGCGAAAGTTCGTACAACTTCGCTTCTTCGATGTTCTCGCTCGTGCCGTTGATCTCGGTGAGCATCGCCTTGTTGTCGATGAACTTATAATTTTCCCGCACGCGACCGTTGTTCCAGACAAACGTGAACGGAACGCCTTCGCGATCCAGCGTGTTTTCGAACTGCGTCGCGTTTTCGTTGTACATAAAACCCGTCGCATATGCGTTGCCGCCGAGGCGGGAGACGCCGATCGCGACGTTGAGCGCCTTTCCCGTAAAGCTGAGAGACTTGCTCTTCAATATGTTGACTTTGCCTACGTTCAAAGCGTCAAGTTCAATGGTGACGTCTATACAGGGACTGAGACATACCGTTAAAATCATACGACTCTCTCCGTTCCTCGAAGCTTCCTTGAAAGCTCCAAGGAATGTTTTCACTTTTTTATTTTTTATTATTATACTACAAGGCGAACAAAATTTCAAGTAGGAAATCCGAAAAATTTTTGTTCCCGCCGAAAATCCGCACAAAGAAAAAAGAGACAACCGATGCCGATCGTCTCTTTTGCGTCAAAAAACAGAATCAATAAGAAATCATCTGAAGCGTCTCGTAGAGCTCATAGTTGAACTTCTTCTTCATGCTGACTGCCTCGATGATATCCATATCGATGATCTCGTTCTTGTGGATACCGACGACGCGGTTGCCGACGCCCTCGTTCAGAAGCCGCACCGCCTTGTTGCCGAACTGAGCGGCAAGCATTCTGTCCGCCATGGAAGGAGAACCGCCGCGCTGAACGTGGCCGATCGTCGTGGGCCGGACGGAGTAGGTGGTCACTTCCTGCAATTTTTTCGCAAACGCCTCGGCGGACATGACGCCCTCCGCGACGACGATGATGTTCGAATGCTTTCCGTTCGCGCGGGAACGATTGATGCGCATGACGATATCGTCGATGTCGAACGCGATCTCAGGCACGACGATGATCTCCGCTCCGCTCGCGATTCCCGCATACAGCGCGATGTCGCCGCACCGTCTGCCCATGACTTCGACGACGCTGATGCGCTCGTGCGAGGTCATCGTGTCCCTCAGCTTGTTGATGAGGTCGAGACAGGTGTTGACCGCCGTATCGAAACCGAGCGTATAGTCAGTATATTCAAGGTCGTTGTCGATGGTTCCGGGAATGCCGATGGTAGGCACGCCCCAGCCCTCCGTCAGATCTCTCGCGCCGCGGAACGAACCGTCTCCGCCGATGACGACAAGGCCTTCGATCCCTCTGCGATCCAGCGTTTCCACCGCCTTCCTCTGCCCTTCTTTTGTGAGCAATTCGAGGCATCTCGCGGTGCGCAGCATGGTACCTCCGCGTTGGACGATGTCCGAAACGCTTCTCATCTCCATGGGGACCATATCGTCATCGATCAGACCGGTGTATCCCCTGCGGATGCCGTAAACTTCCATGCCGAAATAAAGCCCCGTTCTTACCACGGCTCGGATCGCCGCATTCATGCCGGGCGCATCGCCGCCGCTTGTCAATAAACCTATTCTCTTCATATTTTGCCTCCGACGCGGTGTGCATTCACAACGCTCGATTCTTTCTCTTCCTTCATTATAACAGATATTTTGCGGAAGTCAAAGAGTTTTTTGAAATTTTTTTCTGATTTTTCATATTTTGCCCGAATTCAGCCGACAAACTTGACGCAATTCGGATCGGGAAGAAACGCCTGCAATTCCGCGCAGAACGTCTTGGAGAGCGAAACGCCTTCGGAAATTTTGTATTTCTTTCCGTCGCGAAGGATGCGCACCTCCACGTCGCCTGGATAAGAGGCAAACATGGAAATGAGATCCTCGAAATCAATGTCGTCGAGCACGGACGCGTTGAGCCAAAGCACGCCCGCATTTTTCTTTTCCTGCGGGACCTGCTTTTTCCCCCGTTCGCCTGCGGGCTCATCCTCCTGCGGCAGGTATTCCTTCATGTCGTCGAGCACGATCGTCGGCGCCCTGCCCTGCGAAAGGTCGAGCTTGCCCTTGAGCGTGACGATAACGTCCGCGGCGAGAAAAGACTTGACTCTGTCATAGATTTTCGGGAACGCCACGCACTCGATGGAGCCGTACATGTCTTCCACCGTGAGAAACGCCATGAACGCGCCCGCCTTCGTGCTGTGTTTTTTATAAGCCGAAACGATGCCGCCCATCGTGACCGTCTGCCCGTCCTGCAGATTTTCGTAGACGCGCACCGCCTCTCCGTTCTCGTCGACGTCCTCTTCCGTATAATCCTGCAAGAGCGAACAATTGAAACTCATGCTCTTGAAGGCATCTTTGTACTTCTCGAAGGGATGTCCGCTGACGTAGACTCCCAGCACCAGCTTTTCCTTGGAAAGCTTATCGTTGAGCTCAAACTCTTCGATGTTCGGATAGGCGATGTCGATCTCCTTTTCCTCGATCAGGTTGCCGAAAAAGGACATCTGCGCGCTGTCCTGCTGTTTGTTGATCGCGGCAATGCGGTTCATCGCCTCCTCGTACACGGCGCACAGCTGAGAACGGTGATAGCCGAAACAATCGAAGGCGCCGCCGTAAATGAGGCTCTCCACGATACGCTTGTTGACATAGCGGGTGCAACGCATCAAAAAATCCGTGAACGAGCGGAATTCTCCTTTTTTGGCGCGCTCCTCGATGACGGCTTCGATCGCGCTCTGCCCAACTCCTTTGAGGGCGCAAAGTCCAAAGCGGACGCCGTCCCCCTGCACCGAAAATTCCGCTTTGGAACGGTTGATGTCGGGCGGCAGGACGGGGATGTTCTGCTCCTTCATGTAGACGGTATACTTCGTGATCTCGTCGATCTTCGTGATGCGGTTGTTCAGAAGCCCCGCCAGAAATTCCTTGATGTAGTGGCACTTGAGATACGCCGTCTGATAAGACACGACGGCGTATGCCGCCGCATGCGACTTGTTGAACGCATAGGAAGCGAAACTTTCCATGTTCTCAAAAATTTTCGCCGCCACCTCCTCGGGTACGCCGTTCGCCACGCAGCCTTTGATGTTGCCTCCGTCTTCTATGTCGCCGTGAATGAATCGCGCCTTCTGCGCCATCAAAGTCTTCTTGTCCTTCTTGCCCATGGCGCGCCGCACGAGATCCGCCTGTCCGAGCGAAAATCCCGCGAGGGACTGGAAGATGTTCATGACCTGCTCCTGATAGATGGGAACGCCGTAAGTGACGTCCAAAATCGGCTCGAGAAGGGGCGTGTCGAACGTGATCTTTTCGGGATGATTTTTATTCTCGCAATAGCGGGGAATGTCTTTCATGGGCCCGGGGCGGTACAGGGAAACGCCCGCGATCAGATCTTCCAGCCTGTCGGGCTTCAAATCGCGCATGAACTTTTTCATGCCGCCCTGTTCAAGCTGGAACACGCCGTCCGTGTTTCCCTCGCCGATCATCTGATAGGTCGCGGGATCGTCGTAGCCGATCTCGTCGAAATCGATCCTGACGCCGTAATCCTCGTAGATATAATCGTAAGATTTTTTCAGATCGGTCAGCGTCGTGAGCGCGAGGAAGTCCATCTTGAGCATGCCGAGCGCCTCGATCTCCTTCATGTTGAACTGCGTGGTGATGTCCTCGCCGTTCCTCGAAAGCGGGACATGGTCGGCGATCTTTTTCTGACAGATGACGACGCCCGCCGCGTGCATGGACGTATTTCTCGGCATTCCTTCGATGCGCATCGCCATATCGATGACGCGCCGAAGCTGAGCGTCGCTCTCGTACACGTCGATGAACTCCTGGTTGCGCTTTGCCCTCGTTTCCTCGAGCGTCTTCAGAATGTCCGCCTTTTTTCCCTCGTCCGTCTCCGCGTCAGCTTTTTTTTCAAGTTTTTCGATGTTGAGCCCGAGCAGATCGCGAATGGAAGATTTTCCGTCCATCAGTTTTGCGACGCGGTCGGTCTCCGAATACGGCACGCGCATGACGCGCCCCGTATCCTTGATGGACTGCTTGGACGCCATGGTGCCGAACGTGATGATCTGCGCGACGTTGTCCGCCCCGTATTTTTCGCGGACGTGATCGATCGCTTCCTGCCGCCTGTCCGTACAGAAATCGACGTCGAAATCCGGCATGGAGACGCGGTCGGGATTGAGAAAACGCTCAAAGAGCAGGTTGTATTGCAAAGGCTCCACCGCCGTAATGCCGATCGCGTAAGCCACGATCGAGCTGACGCCGGAACCCCTTCCGGGACCTACGGGGATCCCGTGATCTTTCGACCAGTTGATATAGTCCCAGACGATGAGATAGTAATCGGCATACCCCATGCCGATGATGATGCCCAGCTCGTATTCCGCACGCTGGCGGATCTGCGGCGTGATCTCCTTGTATTTCTTTTTGAGCCCCTCTTCCGTCAGACGGCGCAGATAGGTGGGAGAATCCACCCAATCTTTCTCCGCCTCTCTCGTAGGGTCGGGAATGTAGGCGGGAATGAGCGAGACGTCTCGGATGGGGTACCCCTTTTTGTCGAGCGGAAACACCTCTTCGGTGACTTTATCCGCAATTTCCAGCGTATTTCGGATCGCGTCCGGCCATTCGGGGAAGAGCGCGGCCATCTCGTCTCCGCTCTTGAGATAAAACTCCTGCGTTTCGAACTTCATGCGCTTGGGATCGTCGAGCGTCTTTTTCGTCTGGATGCACATCAGAACGTCCTGCATCTCCCAATCTTCCTTTTTGAGATAATGCACGTCGTTGGTCGCGACGATCTTCGCGCCGATCTCCCTCGCCAGCTGCACCAGAAGCGGGTTGCTCATCTTCTGTTCGGGGATGCCGTGATCCTGGATCGCAATGTAAAAATCAGCCCCGAAAATGTCCTGCAATTCGAGCGCCGTCGCTTTCGCCCCCTCATAATTGCCCTTTAAGATGAGCTTCGGGATGCGGCCGGCAAGACAGGCGGAAAGACAGATGAGCCCCTCCGAATGTTCCCGCAGAAGCTTATAGTCGATGCGCGGCTTGTAATAAAAACCGTCGACGAACGCAATGGAGTCCATCTGCACGAGATTGCGATACCCCGTTTTGTTTTTTGCGAGCAAAATGAGGTGATCGTAATCGCCGTTGGAGGCATTTTTCACCCGATAATCCTGGCAACAGTAAAATTCGCAGCCGATGATGTATTTGATTCCCTTTTTGACCGCTTCTTCCGCAAACTTCAAGGTGGCGTACATATTGCCGTGATCGGTGATCGCGACCGCCTTGATGCCGTTTTGAACGCAATGGTCCATCAGCTCCCCGCATTTGACTGCGCCGTCCAAAAGAGAATATTCCGTGTGTAAATGCAAATGTACAAAATCCGTCATATCTGTTCTTCCGTTGTTTTTTTTGCGATCTGCGACAGGCGCTTCAAACGCCTTGAAAGGCAGCTTTTCGTGATGCCCAGACGCTCTGAAAGCTCCCGATAAGAAGCTTCGGGATGCGCAAGGCGCATCTCAGCCGTTTCCCTCAGCTCCGTTTCGAGGCTGTCAAAGCCGATTTTATCCCGAATGGAAACGATTTCCACGCACTGTGCGGCAGAGGCGACCGCGCTTTTGTCCATATTTCCGACGAGGCAGTTGTTCGCTCGGTTGATGCGGTTGTTTCTGTCGCGCTCTTCGGCGATCCGAAAGAGTTTATCCAAACATTGCCGCGCTCCCACAAGATAGAGAAAGTCGGAAATGCTCTCCTTGCTCTGAAGGTAAAAGACAAAACTTCCCTTTCGCTCGGTCAGCTTCGGAAAGATCTCCATCCGCATGACAAGCTCGCAGAAATCTTCCGCGCATTGCCTGTCCGAAAAAGCGACTTCGAGATGATATCCCGTGGAACTTTCGCTCTCGGAAGGAAGCGTGCAGCTTCCGCCCCCCAAAAAGGCGCCCGAGAGCGCGGCGTGCACGGCTTCGTCCGCAAAGAAGGGCAGCCCTCCGAAAGACAGCTCCCTGTCCGCAAACCCGAGCTCGCGCAAAATGCCCTCGGAGCGATCGCTCAGACAGGAAAAGCGCAATTTATCCCTTCCGCTCAGCCTGTCCATATCCGCGGAAACGATGGCGAGCGGTTCGTCGAAGAGCGATTCGAACAGTTCGGTAAAATATTCCGCGACGCCTTCGGACTCGGTGACAAGTTCAAATCCCGTCTCTCCTTCCCTGTGCACGATCTGCCCCGAAGCGGACAGCAGCGCGGACAGCAGCGCCTTCTTTTGCGCATCGCTCATAGGGAGCCCCGCCATGAGCTCGCGCTTGATTTCCGACGTAAAATTGATCATAACATCCTATCGCAAGTAAATGATTTCCTCTTGCAGCGCCACGCCGCACTCTCTGAGCACCCGCTCGCGCGCAAGCTCTATGAGCGTCCTCACGTCTCGCTCCGTCGCGCCGCCCGCATTCAGAATGAAGTTCCCGTGTTCCTCGGAAATGACCGCACCGCCCACGCGAACGCCGCAAAGACCGCAGCGCTGAATGAGCGCGCCCGCCGAAATGCCCGGAGGATTGCAAAACACGCACCCCATGCTCCTGCCCTTGGGCTGACGGCTGCGCATTTTGCCGCAGCGGGCAAGCGCCGCCGCCGATTCTTCCCGGGATGACGCAAAAAAAGAAAATTCTGCGGCAAGGACGAGTCCTTTTGTCTGAAAAATACTTTCTTTTGCGCCAAAACGGCAGTCTTTTCTGTCCAGCCACACGCATTTGTTGTCCATATATGCATGTACGCGAAGTACTATGTCAGACATAAAAAGCCCGCATGCGCCTGCATTCATCGTCACCATTCCGCCCACCGACGCCGGGATGGAAGCGAAAAATTCCCAACCGCTCAAGCGGCGCGCGCGGCAAAAGGCGGCGATCGCCGACGTCATCGCGCCGCAGTCCGCGCGAATCGTTTCCCCCTCGGCGCACAATCGAGCGCAATCCGTCGTGACAATGAGCGTGCCGTCATATCCCGCATCTGCGGGCAAGACATTGGAGCCGGCTCCGAGGACAAAATATTTTTCGTCTTTTTCTTCGCAAAGCCGCACCGCGTCGATCAGCGCAAGAGAAGAATCCGGATAAAATACCCGCTTCGCCTCGCCCCCGAGACCGATGGTCGTTAGGCGGGAAAGCGGGACGTTCCGCATGATACGCATCATATAGTCACCTGCTATTATAACCGATTTTTGCTCAGGAATCAACCCGTTTCAGAAAATTTTCCAAGATTTTATTTTCGACGCCGCTCAAAGCTTTTTCGCGCAATTCGAGGATGGCGCTTTCCGAAACAAACAGAGGGATCGTTTTATTCACGCGGCATTTTTCCAACTCCCGCTCCGCGCCCTCGTCATAGACCGAACACACCGAGCTGTACATACCGATCTCGGAAAGCGACTTTTGCACCTCTTCCGAAAGCAGATATCGCACAAAAAGGCGGCAATACTCCGCTTCTGTTCCCGCGCACAGAACGGAAACGTATTGAAACAGATCGCTGAATCCGGGCAGCGGCGCAACGCAAACCGCAACCCCCTTGCTCTGAAACCGATGCAAGTCTCGCTGCGTTCCCAAAAGATAACGGTATTTCCCGTTCAGAAAATTGACGTAAGCCGTGAGCGAACTTTCCACCTGCAGCGTTCCTCTTATTCCCGCAAGCCGAGCCGCGACAGCGGAAAGAGAATTTCCGTACTGAGAAACCACCGTATTCTCCGCACTGACATCGTCAAAATCGTCCTCGAAGGAATAGAGACAATATTTGCCGATGCACCATGCCGCCCCGTATTCACCGTCGACCTCCGCAGCCAGCTCTGCGACGCCTTCCAATCCCGGCCCGCAGGAAATCATATCCGGAATATCCCCCGAACGCAGAGCGCGTTCGGCGCTCTCTTTGGTATGAGGCGTTACCATGATGTAGAGCGAGTACTTTTTCTCGAAACGGTTTGCCGCTTTTCCCAAAAAGGAAGCCCTCGAACCGACACCGCCTTCAAAGGTATCGACGTTCCAAAGCCGCAAAATGATCTTTTCGCTTTCTTCTATTTCCTCGCCCCCCAAACCGAACACGGGATATAAGGCGATGACCAGACAAAGAAGCCCGATCAATACAGATTGCCACCACTTCACATCTCATTCTATGAAACGAACGAAATCGATATGAACAAAAACAAAAAGAAAGGAACGCAGTCGATCGAGAACGCCCCTTTCCCTCTATATCAAAGCGAAAAAAATTTCGCCGACACAGACAGTATCCGCGAAATTTTCTCTTTTATGCAAAATCTGATTTCCGACTCAACCGCGCACCTGACCGTTCCCGCGCACCTGATACTTATAGGAAGTCAGCTCGCGAAGCCCCATCGGTCCGCGCGCATGAAGCTTCTGCGTAGAAATCCCCATTTCCGCGCCGAAACCGAATTCAAATCCGTCCGTAAAGCGCGTGCTCGCATTGACGTAAACCACGGCGGAATCGATCTCGTTCAAAAAACGCTCCGCAAATGCGGCATTCTTCGTTACGATCGCCTCGCTGTGGTGCGAGCTGTGCTCGTTGATGAATTCGATCGCCTCGCTGACGTCACGCACGATCTTGACGGATATGACAGGACCTAAATATTCGGTGAAAAAGTCCTCTTCCGTCGCAGGGGTCACGTCGGGCACCAGCTGTCTGGTCTTCTGATCTCCGCGCACTTCTATGCCTTTTTCGCGCAATACGCCGATGGCGAAGGGCAAAAAACTCTTTGCGATCACCTCATCGACGACAAGGCTCTCGCAGGCGTTGCAGACGGACATCCTCTGCGTCTTGGCGTTGACCAGAATGTTCGTCGCCATCAGAATGCTTGCGGAACTCTCCACATATACATGACAATTCCCCGTCCCCGTCTCAATGATGGGCACGGTCGAATTCTGTACCGCATCGCGGATGAGCGCCGCGCCGCCGCGGGGAATGATCACATCGACGAGCCCGTTCATCTTCATGAGCGCGAGCGAAGAAGCGCGGTCGGTATCTTCGATCAGCTGAATGAATTCGGGATCGAGTTTCAGTTTGGCGATCGCCTCTTTGACCACGGAGACGATGGCGCGATTGGAATGGATCGCATCCTTGCTGCCTCGCAACACCACGGCATTGCCGCTCTTGATGCAAAGCCCGATCGCGTCCGCCGTAACGTTGGGACGCGCCTCGTAAATGATGCCGATGACGCCGAGCGGCACGCGCACGCGGGAAATCTCCATCCCGTTCGGAGTCGTGTAACGCTCCATGACCTCCCCCACGGGAGACGGCAGGGCGATCAGCTTTTCCAAGCCCGCAGCGATTCCCTCGATGCGCTCTCTGTTCAGGCGCAGCCGATCGATAAACTGAGGCCCTCGCGTACAAGCTTCGATGTCTCTCCCGTTTTCATCGATCAGATACATCGTGTTGGCGCGCAGTGCCGCCGCTGCCGCCTGCAACATGGCATTCATGGATCGGGAGGGAGCGAGCGCGATGGAAGGAACGTGCTCTTTTGCCTTTCTGCAAATCTCTTCTACCGTCATATTACTCTTCTTCTTCGTCTTCGGGAAGATCTACGTTGTGATACACTTCCTGTACGTCGTCGAGGTCTTCCAGCTTTTCAAGCATTTTGCGGAATGTCTCCAGTTTATCGCCCTCGAGAGATACCTTGCTCTGGGGGATCATGGAAATCTCCGCCTGAAGGAAGGAAATATTTTTCGCTTCCAGATTCGTTCTCACCGCAGAAAAATCGGCGGGGCTCGTGAAGATCTCATAGACATCTTCTCCGACGACCACGTCGTCGGCGCCCGCGTCGAGCGCGTACTCCATCATGGTGTCCTCATCGAGCTCCAGCGTGCGCTCTACGACGATATAACCCTTCTGATCGAACATATAGGAGACGCATCCGGTGTTTCCCATCTGTCCGCCGCACTTGGACATTGTAGAACGAATGTCTCCTGCGGTCCGGTTGATGTTGTCCGTCAGCGCATTGATGATGACGGCGGAACCTGCGACGCCGTAACCTTCATAGACCAATTCCTTGTATTCCTTGTCGCCGAGTTCCCCCGCCGCTTTTTTGATGGAACGCTCGATGTTGTCGTTGGGCATGTTCGCCGCTTTCGCCTTTGCGATGACGTCGGCGAGTTTGCTGTTCGTCGCAGGGTTCGGATTGCCCTTCGCCGCAACGGCAAGCTCTCTGCCGATCTTAGTGAAAATTCTTCCGCGAGCGGCATCCGCCTTTCCCTTCTTCGCCGCAATGTTGTGCCATTTGCTATGACCTGACATATTATCACTCCTTTCCGTATTTTAATGTGTACATGATGATCCCCGCAGAAACCGCAGCGTTGAGACTCTCCTGGCTGCGCTCCATCGGGATGGCGACCGTATGAGCTGCCGCCAGGCGCACCGTATCCGACAATCCGTTTGCCTCGTTGCCGATCGCCAGCGCATAGCGCTCAGGCGCACGAAACGAAAAAAGATCTTCGCCTTGCATATCTCCCGCCACGATCGGACAGTCGATCGCCCCGAGGATCTCTTCTTCCGACCCGAAATAAAGGCGCGTGAAGAAAATCCCGCTCATCGAAGAGCGGACGCTCTTGGGCGCAAACGGATCCGTGCAGCCGATGCAGTAGACGGAACGATACCCCGCGGCATTCGCCGTGCGCACGATCGCTCCCATGTTGCCGGGATCGGCTATATGATCGAGCAGAAGACAACTCTCCTTCGGCGAAACGAGCTCCCGACGCGGGATGCGCAAAACGGTCAAAATGCCCTGCGGCGTCTTCTCATCCGTGACAGAAGCGAACACTTCGTCCGAAACCGTCTCGACAGGAAGCGAAAACGTCTCACCCTCGTAGGAAGCAGAGACGATCGTCGCTACACGTTCTATGCCAGACGTAGTACTCTCTCTGACCATTTTTTCGCCTTCTACGAAAAATTCTCCGAACTCTTTCCGGTATTTTTTCTCTTTCAGAAGCCGAATGTGTTTGATAAGCGCGTTCGATTTGGATGTGATCATCACGATAAAAAGAAAGCCCTCTTATTCAGAAAGGCTTTTCCATCCTGCTCAGAGAGCAGCTTTTGCTTTTGCCGCAACCTCTGCAAATGCTGCGGGATCGTTTACCGCAAGGTCAGCAAGCACTTTTCGATTGAGGTTGATCCCTGCAACTTTGAGCCCGTGCATCATCTTGCTGTAAGACAGGCCGTTGACTCTTGCCTGCGCATTGATACGAGCGATCCAAAGCTGACGGAAATCACGCTTCTTGTTCTTCCTTCCGACGTAAGAATACATCAGAGATTTCATTACGGCTTCGCGCGCGATACGATAGGATTTGCTCTTGTTTCCGCGATAGCCCTTTGCAAGTTTCAAAATCTTTCTACGCTTCTTAACTGCGTTTACGCCTCTTTTAATACGCATATCTGTCTCTCCTTATTCTCTTAATCCTTGTACGGAATCATGCTCTTAACCGTAGCTTCCTGCGCAGAGGAAACGTAAGCAGTCTGACGCAAATTTCTCTTTCTCTTTCTGTTCTTCGTCTCAGCCTTATGGTTCTTACCGGACTGAGCTCTCTTTACCTTGCCGCTCGCAGTGAGCCAAAAACGCTTCTTGGTGCTGCTATGTGATTTCTGTTTAGGCATATTGGATCCTCCGAAAAATTTTATCGAATTGCCCGCCCCAAACGAGGCATGCGAATTACCTTTTGTTTATTTCCCTGCCGGAGCAAGAATCATATAGATGTTTCTTCCTTCCGTCGTCGGCTTCTTCTCCATGACAGCCTTGCCGCCCATCAAATCAAAGAAACGCTGCATCACGTCGATGCCGAGCGCAGCGTGCGCCTGCTGTCTTCCTTTCATGCGGATGGAAGGTTTGACCTTGTTCCCTGCCTCGATGAATTTCAGCGCCTGCTTCGCTTTGACGTTCAGATCGCCGACGTCGATGGTCATGGACAACCACACTTCTTTCAACTCCACAGCCTTCTGGTTTTTCCTGTTCTCCTTTTCTTTTTTGGAAAGTTCGAACTTGAATTTGCCGTAATTCATGATCTTACAGACGGGCGGAACCGCATTCGGCGAAATTTTCACCAGATCGAGGTTCGCTTCCGCCGCCAGATGCTGCGCCTGCGCCGAAGACATGATCCCCAGCATTTCCCCTGTTTCAGAGACCACTCTCACTTCTTTGTCTCTGATTTCCTCATTCAATTGATACTGATCTTTGATGGCCTTGTACCTCTGAAAAAAATATCGGGTTGCACGGCAAAAGTGCAACCCGAATCCGTTCGTTGATGACCTGATCCATGGAACCCGACGGCTCCTGCCGCAGGTGAGAAGGGTTGACCTCTGCTTTGCAATGCTTGTTAGCCTTTATATAATAACCCATTCTCCGCAGAAAGTCAAATATTTTTTCAATCTTTTTTTAGAAAATGATCTTTTTTTCGTTTTCTTCGACGACCTGTGCGATAAATTCCTCTTTTGTCATGGTGACGCTCTCTTCAGAGCCGCGACGTCTGACCGCAACCGTACCCTCCGCCGCCTCTTTGTCGCCCACGACGACGATGTAAGGCACCTTGTCCATTCTCGCCTCTCTGATCTTATACCCGATCTTTTCGTTGCGCATATCCGTCTCCACGCGCAGCTTCGCAGCCGCCATGTCCGCGCAGAGCGCCTTCGCGTATTCCTCGTTGCGCTCCGTCAGAGTCAGGATCTTGACCTGCGTGGGCGAAAGCCATACGGGGAACTTGCCGGCAAAGTGCTCGATCAGAATGCCGATGAAACGCTCGATCGAACCGAACACGACGCGATGGATCATGATCGGACGATGTTTCTGTCCGTCCTCTCCGACGTATTCCGCTTCGAACCTCTGCGGCAGCTGGAAGTCAAGCTGAATGGTTCCGCACTGCCACGTTCTGCCGATGCTGTCCTGCAGATGGAAGTCGATCTTCGGTCCGTAGAATGCGCCGTCTCCCTCGTTGACCGCATATTTGAGCCCCAGGCTGTCCAACGCCAAACGGAGCGCAGAAGTAGCGTGCTCCCAATCCTCGTCGCTTCCCATGCTGTTTTCGGGACGGGTGGAAAGCTCGACGTAGTATTTGAAACCGAACAATTCGTACACTTCGTTGATGAGTCTCACGACGCCCTTGATCTCGTCGGTGATCTGCTCGGGGAGCATGAAGATGTGCGCATCGTCCTGCGTAAAGCACCTCACGCGCATGAGCCCGTGAAGCTGACCGCTCTTTTCATGGCGGTGAACCAGTCCGAGCTCGCCCATGCGGATGGGAAGGTCTTTGTAGCTGTGCGGCGTGAGCTTATACACGAGCATGCCGCCGGGACAGTTCATCGGCTTGATGGCGCAGTCCTCCCCATCGATCTTGGTCGTGTACATATTTTCCTTATAGTGATCCCAATGCCCGGACGTCTCCCAAAGCGAACGATTGAGGATGATCGGGGTGGAAACTTCCACATATCCTTCGCGGCGGTGAATTTCCCTCCAGTAATCGATGAGGATATTCTTCAAAACCATGCCCTTGGGCAGGAAGAACGGGAAACCTTTGCCCTCGTTCATGAGCGCAAAGAGTTTGAGCTCCTTTCCGAGGCGCACGTGGTCTCTCTTCTTCGCCTCCTCCAGACGATTCAGATATTCGTCGAGGTCAGCCTTCTTTTCAAACGCCGTACCGTAGATACGGGTCAGCATCTTGTTTTTCTCGCTTCCGCGCCAGTACGCACCCGCGATGGAGACGAGCTTGAACGCCTTGATCTTGCCCGTAGAAGGCAGATGCGGCCCGCGGCAGAGATCGATGAAATTTCCCTGCTTATAGAACGAGATCGTCTCGTTTTCCGGCAGATCGCGGATGAGTTCGACTTTGTATTTCTCGTCGAAGCTGTCCATGAGCTCTATCGCCTCGTTTCTGGGCAAGGTAAAGCGGGAAACGGCCAGATTGCTCTTGATGATCTTGGACATTTCCGCCTCGATCTTGGCAAAATCGCCCTGCGTGATCGGCGTATTGAAATCAATGTCGTAATAAAAACCGTTGTCGATGACGGGGCCGATCGCAAGCTTGCAGGTGGGATAGATCGTCTTGATCGCCTGCGCCAAAACATGCGAGCAGGTGTGACGATAGACCTCGAGTCCCTCAGGATCTTTGAGCGTCACGATCTCCAGCGCGTCGCCTTCTTTGAGCTCCGTCGAAAGCTCGACGATTTCCCCGTTCACCTTCGCGCACACCGCATTGCGCGCGAGCCCCTCGCTGATCGCCTGTGCCGCCTGCGCGCAGCTCGCGCCGTCGGGAAGCGCCAACGCGTCCCCATTCTTTAAGCGAATATTCATATCGTCCTCCTGAAAAAATAAAAAATCCTTAAACTGCACTCAGTTTAAGGACGCAAACTCTTGTTTTTGCGCGGTTCCACCTTAATTGCCATCCGGCCGCTCGAATATCAAACTATTCGGAAAGTGGTTTCACCTCTCTCGCCTCTTGCGGATTCGCACCGGCCATCCGCTCTCTGAAAATCGGCAAAAGCGCTACTTGTCTTTCTTACACGCTTATTTTAGCCGATTCGTCCGCCGTTGTCAAGAAAAATTCAGGCAAAATATACCCGTTCGGAATAATATTTTTGCAAAAAAGTAAGTTCTGTATCCGAAACATCGGTGAGGCAAAACACCTCTTTGGCGCCGCTCAGGATGATCTCTCGCACCAAGGAGAGCGCGTCCGTCGCGATGAGCCCCGCCCTGTTGAGTTTCTGATAGGATTCGTTGTAAATTTCCGTCCCCTTGACGTACAGCATACCGCTGTTTTCCTCCATGACATAACCGATAAAATCCGCGAGCTGCTCCGCGCGAAAGGACGGCGGAATGCTCTCGCATATTCTCTCCCACTTTTTTTGCAGAGCGTGCATCCGAAAGGCGAAAAAACCGTCAAACTGATAGATTTCGTCCTCCGAAAGGCGTTCCGAAACGTAAGCCGCATCTTCCGCAAGATCGGCGGCGATCAATTCCGCCAACAGGATCTCGCGCTCCGAATCGGAAAGAGATAATTTCCCGAGCCTCTCATTCAAATGCTTATATTTATAAGCTATGCAGATCACTTCCGATATTTTTTCCACGATCAGATCGCGCAGATACGGCTCAAAACGATCTTCCGCCTCGATGACGAGAGTCGTCCTCTCATCCTGAAACCGCAACCCCGAAGAAGCTTTGCAAAATTCGAGCTTTGCCATGATCTCCCCCAAAATATAAAGCACGTTTTTACTGCACTCTCCGCGTTCCGAAATCAATATTTTCCGCATATTTATAGTGTATGCTTCCGCATGGGAATTATTTGCTTATCTCCCATTTTGCTTGACTTTCCGCCTGAAATACGGTAAAATAGGAATATTATTGTGGCAATGTCACTACACGGAGGTAAAGGTCTATGGATATGAAATCGGTTGAGAAGAAATGGCAAGCCAAATGGGAAAAGACAAAACTCAACAATTTCAACAAAAAAGATCCTGAAAACAAGCTTTACGTATTGGAAATGTTCTCGTATCCGTCCGGAGCGAAGCTCCACATCGGACACTGGTATAATTACGGCCCCACGGATTCCTATGCACGATTCAAAAAAATGCAGGGCAAAAACGTCTTTCAGCCCATGGGATTCGACGCCTTCGGTCTGCCTGCGGAGAACTATGCGATCAAGACGCAGGTGCATCCCAAGGATTCCACGGAAAAGAATATTGAGACGATGGAGCATCAGCTCAAGGCGATGGGCGCCCTCTTCGACTGGAGCGCAGAGGTAAAAACCTGCGAAGAAGATTACTACAAATGGACGCAATGGATGTTCCTGCGCCTCTACGAAAAAGGGCTCGCCTATCGCAAGGAAGCTCCCGTCAACTGGTGCCCTTCCTGCCAGACCGTGCTCGCGAACGAACAGGTCGTAGACGGCGCCTGCGAGCGTTGCGGCACGACGGTCGTCCGCAAAAATCTGACGCAGTGGTTCTTTAAGATCACGGAATACGCCGAGGAACTTCTCGACGACCTTCCCTCTCTCGATTGGCCCGAAAAGACCAAAACCATGCAGAAAAACTGGATCGGCAAATCCACCGGCTGCGAAGTCATCTTTGACTGCGAAAGCGGCGACGCGATCAAAGTATTCACGACGAGATGCGATACGATCTTCGGCGCGGACTACGTCGTTCTCGCGCCCGAGCACCCCCTCGTCGCAAAACTGACGACGGACGAATGCAGACAGGCAGTGGAAGAGTATGTGCTGAACGCCTCAAAATCCAGCGAGATCGAACGTCTTTCCACCACGCGCGAAAAGACGGGCGTATTCATCGGCGCATACTGCATCAATCCGCTCACGAAAAAGCGCATCCCCATCTATGCGGGCGACTACGTCCTCTATTCTTACGGCACGGGAGCCGTCATGGCAGTCGCCGCGCACGACGAGAGAGATTATGCCTTTTCGATGAAATACAATCTGCCCGTAACGCAAGTCATCATCAAGCGCAACGGCGAGGAGACCGAACTTCCTTACTGCGAAGACGGCATTCTCATCAACAGTTTGCAATTCGACGGACTGTACGGCGAAGAAGCGAGGGAAGCGATCAGCACCTACCTCACCAAAATCGGCAAGGGCAACAAAAAAGTTAATTACCGCCTGCGCGATTGGCTGGTTTCCCGCCAACGCTACTGGGGCGCACCCATCCCCGTCATTCACTGCGAGCATTGCGGCGCCGTTCCCGTACCCGACAAAGATCTTCCCGTCAAGCTCCCCTACGACGTAGAATTCAAGCCGGACGGAAAATCTCCTCTCGCAAAGCACAGCGGATTCATGCACACCAAGTGTCCCAAGTGCGGCAAGCCCGCCCTGCGCGACCCGGACACGCTGGACACCTTCGTCTGCTCGAGCTGGTACTATCTGCGCTATCCCGACTCTCAGAACGACAAGGCGCCCTTCGACCCCGAGATCGTCAACAAGATGCTTCCTGTCGACGTCTATGTCGGCGGTGCGGAGCACGCCTGCATGCATCTTTTGTACGCGCGTTTCCTGACGAAAGCGCTCCGCGACATGGGTTATCTGAACTTTGACGAGCCCTTCAAACGTCTCGTGCATCAGGGCGTCATTCTCGGCCCCGACGGCAACCGCATGTCCAAGTCGAAAGGCAACGTCATCTCCCCCGACACCTACGTCGAGACGTACGGTTC
>CALVME010000079.1 GCA_944342055.1 uncultured Clostridia bacterium
GAATGCCCGTCACCCATTCGGTGAAGCCGCCGACCGCCGTGAAAAAGAGCACGAACCCCGCCACGTCCAACGTCCCGTCCAAAACGAGGGAGATGAGCAGGGCGTACGCCGCGCCGTTGCGGACAAATGTCAGCACGAGATCGACGATCTTTCCCCAGAGGCAGACCCCCTCCGCCCTTTCGTGAAAGGCGACGTAGGCGCCGATCGCCTTGTCGTTCAGTTCCTCCAGCCACGGTCTGAGCCCGAAGATGCGGATGTCCTTCGCCGATTCCAGCCTGCTCGCGCGGTGGGAAAAATATTCCATGCGCCGCTCGCAGTCCGCCTCCTCCTCGCGGTGACGGTACCTGTAATCGTTGAGGCGAAGGCTCACGAAATAGCTGACCGCCGTCGTCGCGATCACGGCGAGCATCAGCAGCGGCTGCACGTTCGAAAAGAGGAAGAGATAGACGGCAAACCCGACGGCGCTCCCGGTCAGATCGGTGAGCGTCGTCCAGACCGCCTCCGACGCGCTCGCGTTGGCGCACGTCGATTCCCACGCCTTGGAGAGCAGTTTTTCAAACCTGTCGTCGCCGAGGTTGGGATAGGAAGTCGTCGCCGCCTTTTGATTGATCATGTTGATGATCTTGCAGCGCACGGTGATCCTGCCGAACATGACGTTTTCTTCGGCGTATCTCTTTGCCGCCGAGACGAGCATGAGTCCGCCGACGAACGCGCCGATGACGAGGGCGAGCTCGCCGACAGGGACGCGCCGCTCCACCGCCGACAGAATGACGGGGACGACGTACAGCTGAATGAGGTTGAGCGCCACCGTCAGGAGAGCGATCGCGAGGGAAATGAACAGCACTTTCTTTTCCCGCACCTTCCACGCGAGGCGCACCATATAGCCCGCGTTCTGCCACATGTTGTATTTTGGTTTGAGCGGCCTTTCCCGCTTTTTCTTCTTTGCCTGTTCCATGGGGGGACCTCCTTGTTACGCGGCTATCCTATCATAAAATTCGTCCCCGCGCTGTTTTCGGGGACGAATTGTCTCTCTATGGTGATGAATTGCAAATCGCTTCCTGCGGAAGCAGGATTTCTGTGGTGAATGCCCCGTCTTCGCTGTTGCGGCTGACGTAGCCCCCGAGCCGCTCCACGATCGCATCGATGCGCCTGAGTCCCAGTCCGTGCCCCTCGCCCTTGGTGGTATGAAAGCGCTTTCCCTCTCTTGCCAGCTTCTTGCCCGCCGTAAAATTGGTGAAGGACAGGTACAGCTGGGTGTTTTTCATGTCCATATACACGCGGATGACCCGCTGCCCCTCGGGGAGCTGTAAACTCGCCTCGATCGCGTTGTCGAAGAGGTTGCCGATGATACAGCAAAGGTCGATCTCCGAGATCTTCAGCTTTACGGGAATGTGCGCGTCCGCAACCACCTTGATCTGCTTTGCGTTTGCGAGAGAGATCTTGGAATTGAGAATGGCGTCCGCCATCGGATTGCCCGTCTTGATCACGGTATCCACCTTCGTCAGATCTTCGTCCAACAGGTCGAGATACCGCCCGATCGCCTCCAGATCGCCCGCGGCGGCGTACGCCTTGAGCGTCTGAATGTGGTTGCGATAGTCGTGCCGCCAGCCGCGCATCTTTTTGTACATGTTGTCCACTTCCTGATAATGCGTCTCGAGCAGCTCGCGCTGATAGGAAGCGACCTGCCTGTCTATGCGCTTCAAAATAAATTTCATGGTTCACCTCATGCGCATGATCGCGCGATTCACCTGTTCGTACGCGCCGCGCGGCAGGGGGACGGCCGAGCCGTCGCTCAAGCGGATCTCCGCCTTCGTCACGCGGGCGATCATCGAGAGATTGACGATCGCCGAACGGCTGACGCGGAAAAACCGATCGTCCAGCTCCCGCTCGAGCTCGCCGAGCGTCATTTTGACGGTGACGTCCGTGCGTGCGTGTATCGTGACGTAGTTCCCGAACACCTCGGCGTAGCGGATCTGCCCCGCGGGGACGCGCACTGTCTCCCCGCTCGCCTCGAAAAAGAGGACTTTTTCCGCCTTTTTGCACTTTTCCGCCGCACGGTCGAGCACCGCGAAAAATTTCTCTTCCCGCACGGGCTTGAGGAGATAGTGAAGGGCGGCGACCTCATACCCCTCCGCAATGTAGTCGGTGTACCCCGTCACGAAGACGATCTGTATCTCCTCGTCTTCGCGGCGCAGGCGCTTCGCCAGCGTAACGCCGTCCATCTCTCCCATATCCACGCCGAGGTGCAAAATGTCGTAATCGCTCTTCTCCGCATAGCAAAAGAGAAAATTTTCCGCGGAAACGAACGAAGAAAGGCGAACGGCGTCGCCGCGGCGCGCCGCCCAGCGCGCCGCAAGTTCGGAAAGATACGCTCTGTCCGCCTCGCAATCGTCGCAGACGGCTATCTGATATTCCATATCTTGCCTCCGACCTCCCTTTGCGTCTTTTCGGCGTCTATTATAACACAAAGCGCGCGGCGGCTCAACCGTTCTCGCGCAAAAGGGAGAAAAAAGACAAATTCCGTCTCTCTTCTCCCCGTTTCGCCTTTCTGAACGCTGCGCACGCTTCCCCGAAGGCGCGACTGCGAAGCGGCGGTCCGCCTGCCGAGCGGCGCCGCAACGGCGCCGCTCAAAAAAACGCGCCCCGAAAGCATTCGATCTTTCGGGGCGCGCCGCTCTCATTCTTACGAGCGCTTATCGCCTTGCTCAGCCCTGTCTTTTCTTCAGAGCGATTGTCAGCCCTGCGATGCCGACGCCGAGGGACACGACGACGGCGGCAACCGCGATCCAGAGGATGACGGCGTTGCGATCGATCTGCGCTTGCAGCTCCGCCTCCGTGTTCGCGAGATCGGTGCGCAGCTGCTCGATGGTCGCATGGAGCGCGTCGTCGGCGGTCTGATACGCCGCCTCCAGCTCGACGAGCTTTTCTTCCAGCTCCGCCTTATCCGCTTCTGCCGCCGCCTGCAGGTCAGCCTTTACCGTCTCCAGATCTGCCTTTGCCGCCTCCAAATCGGCGGCAAGCCGATCGATCGCCGCCTGCAAAGCGGTCCTCGCCTCGTTCAACGTCTCGCTGAGCCCGTTGACATTATCGGTGACGAGAGCGTCCGCAGCCTGATAAGCCTGCGAAAGCGCCTTGATCTGATTGGTCAGCGCCTCCAGATTGGCGGAATCGCTCGAAGAAATCAGACCTTCCAGCCGCGAGATCTCTGTCTTGAGATCGTTTTCCGCCTTTTCAACCGCCTCGGAATAAGAATTCTCGAGATCGGAGACGGCGCCCTCCAAGTCGCTCGCCAAATCGCGTTCCTGCACGGGGTACAGATAGACGGTCACGCCGTGCGTTGCGCTGAGTCCGCCCGCGACGACGCTTCCGCCCTCATAGACGACGGAAGTGCCGCCCATATGCAAAGTCCAGCCGAAGAGATTGCCTTCCGCGACGGTGATGCCGACGGCTTCCGCCGTTTGCAGGGCGACGTCCTCGCCGACATAGTATGTAACGGACGTCTGCGCGTCTCCGTTGACGTAAATCACGGTATAGCTGTCATCGATCAGCAAGCCTTCCCCGTCGACATCGACGTCAACGACCTTTCTCTCGGCATCGGCGAAGAAGTATGACGCGGGAGATTCACCGCTGTTGTAGACGGCAAACCCCTCCGTCAGTTTGGTCTTGTTCCTCGACTGCTGATCGATCACGCCGATCTTCGCCCCGGCGACCAAACTGCCCACGATCTGAATGGTGTTGCCCGTCGTGCGATTGATCTCCAGATTGTTTTTCTGCGTTCCCGCGGTATTGTCCGTGACGACGGGATTGCCGCTCAGCCGCACCTCCGAGATGCCCGCATAGATGCCGCCCCCGTAATAATCTTCTTGCGCCTTATTTCCGACGACCTTGCCGCCGCTCATAGTCAGAGAATTGCTCTGCACATACAAGCCGCCGCCGCTCCGCGCGCTGTTGGCGCTGATCTTGCCGCCGCTTATCGCGACGTCGCAATCCACGGTGTAAACGCCTCCGCCGCCTTTTGTCGCTTCATTGTTGCGGATCTCGCCGCCTTCCATGACAAAGGTACTGCCGTAAACGTTGTTTCCCGCGATCGCTATGCCGCCGCCGAAACTTGCTTCGTTGTAGGCAACGGTTCCGCCCGTCATGACAAGCTTTGCAGCCTTATCGACGCTGATCCCTCCGCCACGATAATCGTTGCCGCCCGTGACGACGCCGCCATCAAAAATCGTGCCGTTTACGGTATTCTCTGCAGACGTATTGCAGTCGCACAAGGTGAGCTCTGCGTTTTGCGAAACGGTTATGACACTCCTCGTACCTGTGCCGGTCAGGACATGCCCGTTCAGACAGAGCGTGACCTCGCCGCTGACGGTAAGATCCGTCGTCAGCACAACGTCGTCAGCCAGAAAATAATTTCCGTCCGCCAGCGAACCGCCGTCCGCCGTGACGGGCGTCCAGCCTTCATGGCCTGCGTGGTCGGTTTCCGCCGCATATGCCACATGCGGCGCACGCGCGTACAGTCCGAACGCCAACGCAAAGGCGCAGAGCAGCGCCAGCGCAAACGTAAGCAGAACGCGCTTTGCAAAAGTTGTCTTCATGCTTGCCTCCTTATCCTATCATTTATCCGCCACGGCACGCGATGTCTCGCGCATGCCGCAAAGAAACTCTTTTGCCGCAACGAAAAAACAGATCCGTTCTCTGTATCCCGCAGATCCTGATCGCCGGCAAAATGCTTTTCTTATGATATATTTTTAGTTTAACGCTTTTTTGCGCTCTGTAAAGACCCTTTTTTCGAAAAAAACGGAAAAAATACAAATCAGGTCCAAAGTCGGGACGCATGCGGATTCCCCTATGCAAGAAAAATCGTGCGCGCTTCCGCGCCGCCGATTCGCCCGAAAAATGCGGCGCACCCCTTGCGCAGAACCGCCCTTTGCGCTATAATAGAGACAGATCAGACAAAGGGGGAATGCCTATGGAACGCATTTATCAATTTCTGAAAGAGGCGGGAACGTACTATCTCGCGACGGAAGAGGGCGATCAGCCCCGCGTCCGCCCTTTCGGCACGGCGCATCTCTTTGAGGGGAAGCTGTACATTCAGACGGGAAAGGGCAAGAACGTGCAAAGACAGATCGCCGAAAATCCCAAAATCGAACTTTGCGCAATGAAGGGAGACGAATGGCTCCGCGTCAGCGGCACGCTCGTGGCGGACGATCGCGTCGAGGCGCAGGAGAGCATGCTCGACGCCTACCCCTCCCTTCGCGCCATGTACAAAACGGGAGCGAACGGCAACACCGCCGTCTATTACATCAAGGACGGAGAGGCGACGATCTCCTCGTTTTCTCATCCGCCCGTGACCGTCCGATTTTAAGCATTTCGCGCGCTTGTCGCGCAAAAAATGCCGTGCAGAAAGATTGCACGGCATTTTTTTATGAGAAAAGGGGCGGCTCGCATGGCCTGTCCCCCTTTTGATTCTCCGTTTTTACGCTTCACTTAAGCGGCGTCCGCTTTTGCCTTCGCAATGCGCGCGTCCGCCTCCGCCCTGTCTACAGACTCGCGCAGCGTCACCGCTTTGAGCACGGAAGCATGATATCCGCTTTTGTCTTCGCTCACCTCGATCACGGCATAGCCGCACACGCCCCGTCGTCGAGCAAAATCACGTCGATGTAATTTTCCGTGAATTCCTCTCCGCGGTCCGAAAAAAACGACCACCTCGTCCGCACTGATATGCACCCCAAAAGTTGGACACTTTTGGAGGTGCATATCATATGGACTCCGCCTTTCTTACTTTTTGTATAACTCATCTAGTAATAAAAA
>CALVME010000080.1 GCA_944342055.1 uncultured Clostridia bacterium
TTTTTGGGACGAGGCGGGCGCGTCGGCGTTCGGGAAGGCGCGCAAGACGTCGCTTTCCGCGGCGGACATGCCGCGCGCGAAGGAGAAAGAATGTCTGCTTTTTTCGATAAATCTTCCAAAAGGGATATACTGTATGTATGGGCTGGATTTGTTTGTTGTTGAGTCTCTTTTGTTATCTCGCCCCGACGCCCGACCCTCTGTACGACGGCACGGTCAGACATTTTTTTACGCACGCGCTCATCGCACATACGGACGTGGCGTTCGAGAGCGGCAACGATTACGGGGTGCATCTCGACAGGGATTGCGTCACGCCGAAAGAATTTGTCAGCTTTCTGGAACAGGCGTACCGGAACGGCTATGCGCTCGTCGACGTGCGCGAGACCTATCGCGTCATCGGAGACGGGGCGGAGCGCAGGGCGTTTCCCTTTCCCGCGGACAAAAAGCCGCTCGTCTTATCGTTTGACGACATCGTCTACGCCTCTAAAAACAGCGGGAAAGGCATGGTGGATAAACTCGTGCTCTCCGAAGACAGGATCGGGGCGATCAGCTGTTCTTACGATTCGCCGCAGATCTCCTTTGACGACGAATGCGTCCCCATTTTGGAAACATTTGTAAAAAAGCACCCCGATTTTTCCTATCGGGGCGCGCGCGGGATCCTTTGCCTCACGGGTATGGAGGGGATCCTGGGCTATCGGACGCAGCGCGACAGCCTGAGCCGCAAGACGGAGACGGAACGGGTCAAACCCATCGTGGAGAAGCTGAAGGAAAACGGCTGGCTGTTCGCGTGCCACTCTTACGCGCACAGACACATGAAACAGTGCGATGCGGAGGACGTCCGGAACGACCTTGCCAAATGGAAGGCGGAGGTGGAACCCATCGTCGGAGAGACGGAACTGTACGTCTATCCTTACGGCGAGTGGGTGCTGGGCGAGCAGGCGAAGGACGAACGTCATAAAGTGTTGGAGGAGTTCGGGTATCGCGTCTTTTTCGGCGTGGGCGCAAAGCCCTTTTACGGCAAGATGCCCTTGAAATCTCCGCGCGTGCTCTTTATGGACAGGGCGCCACTGGACGGCATTTCCCTTCGGGCGCGGCGAAGCGTCTATCTTCCCGTGTTCGATTGCCGCCTCGCCTATGACGATTGCCGTCCCGTTCCCTACGGAAGCTGAAGCCGATTGCATCCATGACGGCGGAAGCGCTCCCGCGCATGAGAGAACGCAAAGAGCGCTTCGGCGGATACCGAAGCGCTCCTTCTATTTTTCAAAATGCGGTTCGGGCGCCGTTTTCATCCGCTGACGGAGCAGAAAGAAGGCGATCGCCTCGCTCAAAAAGAGGGGCAGCCCGACGTAAGTCCATTCGATCACGTCGATCGCGCCTAGCCCGCAGAGGAGCACGAGCGCAAGAATGGGCAGATATCCGCCGAGCAGATCACTCAGCCATAACTTTCCCTTGGCGCCCAGTTTTTTTACCTTTCTGCCGTATAGGAAGAAAAAGATCGGGCGATAAAAGGGGAACAGCAAAAGAAGTGCGGCGGTACCCATATAAGTCGCCTGAGTACCCATGTCGTCGTTCCTTTCATAGTCCCACGTCTCCCCGCCGTATTGTTTGACTTGCAGAATGAAATTCTTGATCCAAAAGAGGATGAGAAGAAGGTAGGTGCAGAAGGAAAAACCGGCATAGGAGGCGAATACGTCCCAGGCATTTGCGAGATAGGTCATAATACGCGGACTTTCATGACGCCGTCGATGGCGCGCACGGACTCGATGACCTCATCGGAGGGCTTTTCGTCCAGATCGAGGATGAGATAAGCGTAGTTTCCCTTCGATTTGTCCTGCATGTGCGCGATGTTGATGCCGTGTCCGGATACGACGGAAAGAATTTTAGAGATCATCTCTTTGACGTTGCGGTGCATGACGGTCACGCGCGCCGCGCTCTCCTTGGGCATGGAAATGTCGGGGAAGTTGACGCTGTGCACGATGTTGCCGTTTTCGATGTAATCGACGAGCTCGCTCGCCGCCATGACGGCGCAGTTGTCCTCCGCTTCGGGCGTGCTCGCGCCGAGGTGGGGCACGCACACGAAGTTGGGCTTGCCGAGCATCTCTTTCGCGGGGAAATCGGTGATGTATCTTCCGACTTTGCCGCTTGCGACCGCTTCGAGCATTGCCGAAGTGTCGACAAGCTCACCGCGCGCATTGTTGATGATGACGACGCCGTCCTTGCATTTTAAGAGGGAGTCCGCGTTGATCATGTTTTTCGTGTCGGGCGTCGCAGGGACGTGCAGCGTGATGAAATCGCAGGATTTGAAGATCTCGTCCGGGGTCATGACGCGCTGGACTTTGTTGTTGAGCATCCACGCGGCGTCGATGGAGATGAACGGGTCGTACCCGACGACGTTCATGCCGAGGCTGAGCGCCGTGTTGGCGACCATGGCGCCGATCGCGCCCAAGCCGATGACGCCGAGCGTCTTGCCCATGACCTCCTGACCGACGAACTTTCCTTTGCCCTTTTCCGCCGCTTTGGAGACGTTTTCTTCCTCCGTCAGCGTCTTCATCCAGTCGATGGCGTCCACGATCTTTCTGCCGCCGAGGAAGAGCTCGCACATGACAAGTTCTTTTACGGCGTTCGCGTTGGCGCCCGGCGTGTTGAAGACGACGATGCCGCGTTCGGAACAGCGGTCGACGGGGATGTTGTTGACGCCCGCGCCCGCGCGCGCGACGGCGAGCAGATTGTCCCCGAGGGGATAATCGTGCATGGAAAAGCTCCTTAAAATGATGCCGTCCGGATTTTCTGCGGCGTCGGAATATTCATAGTTTGCGGGGATGATGCTGTCCGCAACGGGGCTGATGCTGTTGAGTTTGAGAATTTTAGCCATGATTTCCTCCTTATTTGTGGGCGAGTTCAAACTGCTTCATAAACTCGATGAGTGCTTTGACGCCCTCTACGGGCATTGCGTTGTAGATGGACGCGCGCATGCCGCCGACGAGGCGGTGTCCCTTCAGAGAGACGAGCCCTGCGCCCGCTGCTTCCTTGACAAAGGCTTCGTCCAGCTCCTTGGAGGGGGTGACGAAGGGCACGTTCATGATGGAGCGGCATTCCTTCACGACGCCGTTGCGGTAGAAGGAAGAGCCGTCGATGAAGGCGTAGAGGAGCCCCGCCTTGTATTCGTTGATCTCGTTGATCGCCTTGATGCCGCCGAGCGCCTTGAGTCTGCGCAGAACGAGCAGTGCGATGTAGATGGGGAAGCAGGGCGGGGTGTTGTACAGGCTGTTGTTCTCGTCCTGCACCTTCCATTGCAGCATGGTCGGGCAGACGGGAAGGGGGGACTGAATGAGGGAGCGCTTGGCGATGACGATGGTCACGCCCGCGGGCGCGATGTTCTTCTGCGCACCCGCATAGATCACGCCGAACTTGCTTACGTCGATCTCGCGCGAGAGGATGTCGGAAGACATATCCGCGACGAGGGGCGCCTTGACCTGCGGGAACTTCACAAACCGCGTTCCGAAAATGGTGTTGTTCGAGGTGATGTGTACATAATCGGCGTTCTCGCTGAAGGGAACGGCGTCTACGTCGGGAATGTAGGTATAGGTGCGGTCGGAGGAATCGGCGACCTTGACGGCGTTGCCGTAGATCTTGCCTTCCTGCCATGCTTTCTTTGCAAAGTTGCCCGTCACCATATAATCCGCCGTACCCGTATGCATCAGGTTGAGGGGAACCGCTGCGAATTGCTGGCTCGCGCCGCCCTGTACGAAGATGACGGCGTAATCCTCGGGGATCCCCATCAGTTCGCGCAGAAGAGAGGACGCCTCGTTCACGACGGCTTCAAACGCCTTGTTGCGGTGGGAGATCTCCGTGATCGACATGCCCGTGCCGGCAAAGTCGAGGAGGTCGCGCTGCGCTTCTTTCAATACCTCTTCCGGAAGCGTGGAAGGTCCTGCGGAAAAATTATAAACTCTCATGAAAGTACTCCTTATCGCACGAACGAATTTCCGTTCGCTATTACTTTATTGAATTATTATACACGATAAATTCAGATTTTTCAATAGTTTAGAGGGGGCATTTTCAAAGAATTTTAAAAATATCTCAAAATACCATAGGGAGAACAATTTACTTTTTTTCTATTTTGTTGTATGATATAGCGTGATAGAAAATGATTTTTTTGCGGAAACCCGCGATCAGATAGAGAAAATCCGCTTTTTCTTTCCATGCAGAAAAAACGGGAGACAATATTCATTTAAGTGCAGGCGCTCAAGCCTTTTTTTGCGTGAAAAAAAGCTGAGCGCAAAGGAGAACGTTTGAACGAAAACAACCATGGCGGCAACATCGGCCGCCGTCACCCTCTTCCCATGTTGATTCGGGAAGGAGGCGCGACGCAAGAACAGGACAGGACGCAGGAGAAGTCGGCAAACAAGAAGGATAGAAGAGAAACGGAAACGCCGAAGAAAGCACAGACGAAACAGCAGAAGCCGCAGAAGCAGAACGCGGCAAAGCAGAAGAAAGAGAGACCTGCGCAAAAGCAAGAGGGAAGGCTGTCGGAAAAGCTTTCCGCACAGAGACAGGAGAAACAGACCAAACAGCAAAGACAGATCAAACAGAATTCGCGGGAGAAAGAGTCGCCCGTCGTTCAGCCCAAACAGAAGAAGGGAAAGAACAGCAAAAAGACGCTGAAAGTCATGTTCTTCGGCGGCGTCGGAGAGATCGGCAAAAACACGACCGCGCTCGAATACGGCGGAGAGATCGTCGTCATCGACGCAGGCATCACCTTTCCCGACGCGGAGATGCCGGGCATCGATCTGGTCGTGCCCGATATCTCTTACCTTGCGGAGAACAAAGACCGCGTCAAGGCGATCTTGCTCACGCACGGACACGAAGACCACATCGGCGGACTTCCTTATATGCTCAAGGAGCTCAACCGCAAGACTCCGATCTATGCGACGAAGCTGACGCACATGCTCGCGGACAACAAACTCAAAGAGCACCGCATCAACGACAGCGTGCAGAAGGTGGTTAAGCCCAAAGACCGCGTCAAGCTCGGGAACTATTTCGAAGTTGAGTTCATCAACGTCACGCACTCCATCGCGGGCGCGTTGGCGCTGGCAATTCATACGCCGTGCGGCGTCGTCTATCACAGCGGCGACTTTAAGATCGATCTGACTCCCGTGGCGGGCGATCCCATCGACCTTGGCGAGATCTCCCGCCTGGGCAGAGAGGGCGTATTGCTGCTGCTCGGCGAGAGCACGAACATCGAGCGCCCCGGCTATACGATGAGCGAAAAGACGGTCGGTACGACGCTCGATCATCTCTTTGCGGAGAATGCGGACAGGCGGCTCATCATCGCGACGTTCGCTTCCAACGTACACAGGATCCAGCAGATCATCGACCTCGCCGTCAAGTACAGGCGGAAGGTCGCACTCTCCGGCAGAAGCATGCTCAACGTCGCCGAAGCGGCGGTCAAGATCGGAGAGCTGCACATTCCCGAGGGCGTTCTCATCGACGTGGAGAAGACGAAACACCTCTTCGACAGGGAGCTCGTCATCCTTTCGACGGGTTCGCAGGGCGAGCCGATGAGCGCGCTCACGCGCATGGCTGCGGGCGAATTCAACAAGGTCACCATCGGTGACAACGACACGATCATCATCTCCGCAAGCCCCATCCCGGGCAACGAAAAGATGGTGTACCGCGTCATCAATCAGCTCTATCGGCTGGGAGCAAAAGTCGTATATGAGAGCCTTGCGGGCATTCACGTTTCAGGACACGCCTGCATTGAGGAGCATAAGATTTTGCATTCCCTGCTCAATCCCAAATTTTTCATCCCCGTACACGGCGAGTATCGCCATCTGAAGCGCCACGCCATGCTCGCGGAAGAGCTGGGCATGCGCCCCGAACAGATTCTCATTCCGCAGATCGGGAGCTGCATCGAACTGACCGAAAATTCCATGCGGTTCGGCGAGAATTTTGCGGGCGGCGCACGCCTCATCGACGGCACGGGACTGGAAGATCTGGCGAGCTCGGATATTCTCAAAGACAGAAAGCGCATGAGCGAAGAGGGCATGTTCGTCATCGTGATGACGATCTCCTCGGGCTTTCTGGTCGGCGACGCGAAGGTCATCCGCAAGGGCTTCTTCAATTTTGAAAATTACAATTACGAAAAAGAGATCGCCGAGATCGTGGAAAACGCGGTGGACTCCAATCCGTCCATCACGGCGGAAGAATTGTCTGCGCACGTCAAGCGCGCGGTAAAGAATTATCTGTTCAAAAAGACGAAACAGTCCCCGCTCATCGTGCCGGTGGTCATGGAAATCTGATGAAATTAAAGCTGACGGAAGAATACGGCGAAGGGGGAGTTCTCGTCTGGATCGAGGACTTCCCCGGCGCATTTTTGGCGGGCGAAACGGAACGCGCCGCGCTCGAGGGACTGTACGGCGAAGTGCAGTCTTATTTGCGTTTTGCGCAAAACAGGGAAGCGCCCTCCTTCGATCATGAGACGGAGCGCCGCGCGGCGGGCGAACGTCCCGCCCTGTTTGAATCGGAGCGCGCCTGCTCGGAGGAGGAGCGCGCGCGGCTGGAGGCGCTCCTCGTCTCTTCGGCGGAAGCGCTTTGGCAGATGTATTGCGATCTGCCTTCGCCGAAGGAGCTTTCCGTCGGAGACGGCTTCTTTCAAAGGGGTGCGACGAACGCCGAGGCGCTCATGCTTCGCGCCGAAGAGAACGCCGCCGACTGTTTTGCCGCGATCGGCGCAACTTGTCCCCGAACGGGCGATTTGCCCGCGGACAGAAGGGCGGCGGTCCTTTCGCTCAAAGAGATAGGCGGCGAAGCGCTTTTCGAGCGGGAAGGGGAGCTCTGGACGCTCAAAAAGTGTTGCAGATGCGTGATTGCGGGCGATCGGGCATGCGCGCGGGCGATCGCGCGCGCGGCGTTTGCCGTTTACGGCACGAGCAGGATAAGCAATCCGTTTTTCTTTCGGTTCAAGGAGAGCGCGCCGCTCCCCCTCTCGCCGAGGCTCGCCTCTCTGCGCCTCTCTGCGCTGAAAGAGGGCGTGCCCACGGAGGACGACGCGGGGCTGCGCTTTTTGCTCGAAACCGTGCGGAGGGAGGCGCCTCGCCGCATTCTCGAGATCGGGACGGCGGTCGGCATCTCCGCCGCAGCAATGGCGGAGGTCTGCGCTGCGCACATCGTGACGATCGAAAAGAAGCGGGAATTATACGAGCGTGCGCAGGAGCTGTTCGCGGCTTTGGGGCTTGAGAGGCGCGTGCAGGCGATCTGCGGAGACGCGGGAGAGATTTTGCCCGCGCTCGAAGGCGAGTTTGATTTTATCTTTCTGGACGGTCCGAAAGTACAGTACATCCGCTATCTGCCCCATTGCAAGCGGCTTCTGCGCAGGGGCGGCGTGTTGTTCGCGGACGACGTGCTGCTGTTCGGCTGGGGGAGCGGAAACGAGATCCCCAAAAAGCGGAAGATGCTCGTTCAGCACATCCGGGAGTACGTCGAGGCGGTGTCGTCGGACGAGGAACTGGAAACAAAAATTTACGAGATCGGCGAGGGGATCGCCGTAAGCAGGAAGTTATGATGGAATTGTTGGCGCCGGCAGGCAATTATGCAAAACTTATGACCGCGTTCTATTTCGGCGCGGACGCTTGTTATTTGGGGGGCAAACACTTGTCGCTCCGCTCGCTTTCGGACAATTTTACGGACGAGGAGCTGCGCCGCGCGGTCGAGTATGCGCATGCGCGCGGCAAGAAGGTGTACGTCACCGTCAATATCTTTGCGAAAAACGGAGACTTTGCGCAGATCGAGCGCTTCGGGAAATATCTTTTCGAGATCGGGGCGGACGCGGCGCTCGTGTCCGATCCCGGTGTGATCTACTGCATGAAAAACGCCGCGCCCGACTTAAAACTGCATCTTTCCACGCAGGCGAACACGACCAACCTATATGCCGTGCGCTTCTGGCGGGAGCAGGGGCTTTCGCGCGTGGTGCTGGCGCGCGAGCTGTCTTTGCGCGAGATCGCCGAGATCCACGCGGCGGTGCCCGACATGGAGATCGAAGCGTTCTGTCACGGCGCGATGTGCATTTCCTATTCGGGCAGATGCCTCCTTTCCGACTATCTGGACGGCAGACAGTCCAACCGCGGCGCCTGCGTGCAGGCGTGCCGCTGGCAGTACGACATCCGCAAATCGGGCGCGGGCGAGGACGGAGGGTACCTCGGCGTGGAAGAGGACGAGCGCGGCACTTACTTTCTCAACAGCAAGGACTTGAATCTGGCGGCGTATCTGCCGCAGATGGAGGCGGCGGGCGTCTGCTCGGTCAAGATCGAGGGCAGAATGAAGAGCGAATATTACCTTGCGACGGTCGTCAACGCCTATCGCCGCGCGCTGGACGAGGGGTATTCCGAGCGCGTCGAGCAGGAGCTTCGCAACGCGGCGCACCGCGACTATACCACGGCGTATATGCTCGGAGAAAACCGTAAGACCGTCAACTATACCGACTCGCAATCGAAGGGAGACTGTGAATTTATCGGTACGGTGCTCGGCAGGGACGGGGAGTACGTCTGTGTGGAGATGCGCAACCGCTTCCGCACGGGCGATACGTTGGAGGTGCTCTCTCCGCATGTGCAGGGCTCGTTTGCGGTGGGCGAGATCGTCGCTCCCGATCGTTCTTTGACGGACGACGCCAAGCTCGTGCAGGGAATTTATCGCATTCAGACCAAAATTCCCCTGGAAAAGGGAGATATTTTGCGCAGACGCAGAAAAAATTAGCGCAAAAATTCAAAAAATATCTTGCAAAAACGCATTTTGTGTACTATAATGAAAAAAAGGAGTCGATATGAAGTATACGGAATGGGTAAATCAAAAACATTGGGTCATACGCCTTCTGATGGCGTTTCCCGTCGTGGACGGCATATTTTATTCGATCTATCGCATTTGTCAGAAGACGCCCGCGAATGTGATTTTGGGTATTTTGTGGATCCCGTTCGGGGCGCTCGTCGGTTGGTTCCCCGATATGGTGCATATCGCCTCCGGAAAGGAAATTTTCCTGTTGTAAGGAGTTTGTATGGAAGAATTTGTGAGGGCGCTCGATGAACTTCCTCTGGGCGTAAAGATCGTGCTCGCGCTCCCCGGCATCGACATCATCTGGGGCATTTACAGGATTGTCGACGGGATTTGCCGCGGCAGCGTGCCGCAGATCATTCTCGGCGCGGTCTGGGTGTTTGCGGGAACGGCATTTTGCTGGATCCTGGACATCATCTTTCTGCTCGTGAAGGGAGAGGTGCTCAAATTATAGTTCTGAATCGTCGCGCGGCGCGGACGGCGGACAAAAAGACCCGAACGGGTCTTTTTTCATTTGCGGTCCGCCCGCCGATGCAGTCTTGCAAAAAGCTTTGAGCGGCACGCTTGATCGTTCGGCGGGCATAAAAAGAGGCTCGCGGGACGTCGCCTTCGCGCGCGTGCATTTGTTATTGCCGTTATTTTTTTTGATAGGTCTTGAAAGACGGAAAAAGTTGTGTTATAATCGGCGCTGTGTGAATCCTTGGGAGGAAATGTATGAGTTTTTCGAAATACGGCATTTATTATCAGCTTCCCGTCTATGCGTTTGCCGACGCGAACGGAGACGGGATCGGCGATTTTAGCGGCATCGTCAAGGCGATTCCTTATCTGAAATCGCTTCATATCGATACGCTCTGGTTCAGCCCCGTTCACCCTGCGGCGAGCTACCACGGTTACGACGTGCTCGACTATGAAACCGTTCGCCCCGAATACGAGGTAGGCTGTTCCTTCGACGAGATGATCGCCGCACTCGCGGAGCAGGACATTTACGTTATCATGGATATGGTCATGAATCACACTGCGCTTGCGCACGAGTGGTTCCGCGAGGGCGCGTTTGCGTTCGTGAACGGGCAGTACAGCAAATACCGCGATTACTATCTCTATTCGTGGGAACCGCACGGAAAGGGTTGGTATCCCTATGAGATCGACGGAAAGACGCTGTACTATTACGGCAGTTTCGACGCTTCCATGCCCGACCTTCGCTATCGGGAAGATCAGCACTTTGCGGAAGATCCCGTCTTTCAGTACATGGTTTCCGTCAGCAAGCGGTGGCTCAAGCGCGGCGTAAAGGGGTTTCGGCTGGACGGCGTCACCCATTTCTATCTGCCGCAGGCGGACGCGGACTACAAAAACAAGAGTTTTTTGGCGGCATACTGCGCCGCGCTCAGGGAGGAGAATCCCGACGTGTACGTCGTGGCGGAGACGGCGGACGGGGATTACGGCTCTGGCTACAACGGCAGCGTGGACAGCATTCTGAACTTTCCGCTCTACAATCGCATCCGCACGTCTCTCCTCTGTTCGAGCGGGGACGTCGTCGATTACGCGATGTGCTGCCAGCAGGCGTATCGGCGGGAAAATCCGCAGGCGATCATGGCGAACTTCATCTCCAACCATGACGACGGGCAGGGGCGGCTCACGATGAAGACGGGCAACATCGACATGATCAAGACCGCGCTCGCGTTTCAGATTCTGCTGCCGGGCAATCCCTTCATCTATTACGGCGACGAGCTCGCCATGCTGGGAGAGCGCCACGCTTCGGGCGGGTATCTCGATACGGCGTACCGCACGCCTCTTCTATGGAACGAGTCGACCCCGCGCGAAGCTTCCTATCTCGACGAGCGGACGAGAAACAGCGTCTGGTACTGCGCGACGCCCGGTTCTGTCGCGGGTGCGGGCGGAAACACGGTGGAGGAGCAGGAGCGCGACGCGTTCTCCGTGCTCAACTATACCCGCGCGCTCACGGAGATCAAGAGCAGCTATCCCGAGTTGTTTGCGGGCACGGTACGAAAGATTTATACGAATTGGCAGTCGAGCGGCATCCTCGCCTATCGCGTGGAGAACGGGGAACGGTTGCTCGCCGTCGTGCAGAACATCCGCGGCGGAGAGACGGTCTGTCGGAAGGATTATGAATGGAGGACGGACCGCGCGCCCCGCCTCGGGAAATGGGCGCAGGCGTACGATTCCGGGTGCGAATGCCGCGTGGAGGGCGACAATATCTTTCTCCCGCCCCTTTCGGTCGCGGTGATCGAGCTCGTCTGACGTTCGGAGCTTGTCGAGCCGTCGGCAAGTGCGGGCGGAACTTCTGATGAAACTTTCTGCCGCCGCGCAATTTTTGCGCGGCGGCTTTCGTAATGAATGACAAATGAAAAAACCGCCCGAAGGCGGTTTTTTGTTTTGCGGTGAGACGCCGTCGGGCGCGAAAACCGAACAAGAAGCGTTGTTTTGGGCAGATTTTCAGCAGGTCCTCAGCAGGCGCTTGTAAAATTCCACGGTCTTTGCGATCGTCTCGAGCGGGATGCGTTCGTCGTTCCCGTGGATCATGCCGCGCTCTTCTTTAGAGAGCGCCATCGCGCAGAAGCGGTACACGCAGTCGCATACCTCGCCGTAGTGGCGCGAGTCCGAGCACGCGAGCATGAGGTAGGGGGAGACGAGAACGCCCTGCCAGGTGGCGGAGACGGCGCGCCGCATTCTCTCCCATTCTTCTCCGTCCGTGCGGGAGACGGCGGAGGGATCCATGCCGTACAGCACAGAAAGTTCCACGCCTTCGGGCAGGGCGGCTCTGACGTGTTCCGCCGCGCTCTTCGTCGTCTCTCCCGACATGATGCGCAGGTTTGCGACCATGGACGCGGAAGGCGGGATGACGTTGGGTCCCTTGCTCGCCGACATCTGTGTGAACGCCGCCGTGGTGCGCATGAGCGCGTTGAGCTCGCCGCCCGATTGTTTGCAGATCAGATCGAGCAATCCGCCGAACAGCCACAAATTGGCGAAGATCATGCGATAGGCGAAGGTGGAGCGCCTGCCGAGCGTGTCGAACAGCTCCGACGCCGCTTTGGAGATCCTGCGGGGGAAGGGACGTTTCTGCACGGCGACGCACGCCTCGGAGAGCGCGTTGACCGCCGTCTTGGGCGGGGGAGCGGAGGCGTGTCCGCCCTTTCCCTTGACGGAGAGTTGCAAGTTCATGATGCCTTTTTCGGCAATGCCGATGAGGGCGCAGCTCTGTTTGACGCCGGGGAATACATTTTCGACGACCGCGCCGCCCTCGTCGCAGACCATGGCGATCGCAATGCCGTTTTGTTTGAAATAGTTCACGATGGTAGGTGCGCCGTCGCCGTTTGTCTCCTCGTTGCCCGAGAAGGCGAAATATACGTCGTTTTCAGGGACGAATCCCGCCTTGATCAGTTCTTCTGCGGCGCAGAGCGCGCCGTTGAGTGTGCCTTTGGTATCCAGCGTGCCTCTGCCCCAGAGTACGCCGTCCTCCACGATGCCCTCAAAGGCGGGTTTGCTCCAGAGCTCTTCTTCGACGGGAACCACGTCGAAGTGCGCCATCATGACGCGCGCTTTGGAGCTGTCTCTGCCCTTCCAACGGAGGAGCAGGCTTCTTTTTCCGAGCTTTTGGAAGGGGCAAGCGGCAAATACGGCGGGGAAGAGCTTGGGAAGGCGTTTTTCCAGCTTGATAAATTCCGCGTCGTCCTCCTTTTCGGGGTCCGTATAGGATACCGTCTTGCAGCGGACGAGCTCGCGCAGCGTCTCTGTCGCGCGCCGGGCGTCCACCGTTTCGGGGAGAGCTTCCGCCGCTTTTTCTTTGGCGGGGCGGAAACGAAGCGTTCGCACGAGCACGACGGCAACGAGCGCGACGACGATCGCCGCGATTGCGATGAATAACCAGACGTACCAGGGCATCATTTCGTGTTCTCCGATGTTTCCGCCGTCTCGGCTTTCAGGTAACCCTGTTCGCCGAGCCAGCCTTTTTTATAGATGATGCGCGTGTAAGCGATGGTTACGACGACGCCGACGGGGACCATGACTCCGATGAGCGTCTGTGCGAGCCCCTCCCCGCCGACGAACGAACCGACGATGAATACGACGAGCATGAGCGCGCAGGGCAGGATGGCGATCTTCCAGTTTTTGGAGATATAGACGACTGCCATCGCGCCGAAGAGGGCGGGCAGAATCTGATCGAAGGCGGGCTTGAGCGCTTCGCTCTCGAGCAGAGGGGTGAGCACGGCGATGATGCAGACGCCGAGCACGATGATGAGCATGGTGACGATGGAGGAGACGGCGATCGAGATGGAGGAGATGACTTCACCCTCTTCCGTCCCCGATTTTACGCCCGCCTGTTCCATGCAGTTGAGCGCGCAGGGCACCTTCAGATTGGACAGGTTGCCCGTGACGAAGCCGAGGTATGTTCCGCTCGCGCCGAGCATGGGCGCGTAAGTGAACGTCTCCACGACGGAGACGACCCAGTACATGGCGATGACGCCGATGCCTGTGAGGACGAGATCCCAGTTCAGCCCTGCATCAAAGATGAGCATGCAGAGGAAGGGATAGGCGATGATGCAGACGGAAGTGACGATTCCCCAGATTCTGCCGAACAGATGGGTATTGTCATCAAAATTGCGATGTTTCAACATAAATGTACCTCCTTAGACAATCCAGCTCGTGTAGGGGATCGCCATGAGCATGCCCACAACCATGGAGAAGGGCAGCGCGTAGTCCGTAATCCACTTCCATTTGGTGACCTTGAGCAGGAGACCGCAGATCGCCATGGCGAGCGCGGAAGTCAGGAACACGAATACGGGGATAAAACCTTTGAGCCCCGTGTTGACGGCGCCGAACACGAAGCCGAGAAACGCCGAAATCATGCCCATGAACAGGGCGGTCATAAAGAGCTCACCCCATTTTTTGTCTTTGCTCTGGATTTTGATCATGCCGCGCTGAATCTTCTTGCCGATGAAGAGGGGCAGGAACATGGACACGATCATGCCGATGGTCATGATGAAGGCGACGGTGACGTAGGTGTCCGCGTCCTCGACGACCTGCACGATGCCGGAGGCGATCGTCTCATACGAGAGGCTGCCGATGACGGAGAGCCTCAGCCAGGGCAGCGGCACGCCGAGCTTGTCCGAGAGGGTGACGATGCCGACGAGGATCGCGATCGCGGGGGCGATCGTAAACACGCCCGCGCGCAGGATCGTCTTGTTCAGCACTTTCTTGTCCATGCCGATGACCACCCCGCGTCGGTAGGAACGGACGAGGAAGAAAACTGCCTGCGCCGTGACCACCGCAATGATGATGCCGACGATCAGGTATAAAACAGCTGCGTTTTTATCCATAAAAAACTCCTAAACTTTTATTGAAAAATATTATAAAATTTTTTTTGCCGTTTGTCAACGAACGATTTGTCGGGAACTGTCAGCACAGCTTCTTTTTTTGGGATAGTTAGACGGATCGGCTTTTTTGTACGGAAAAAAGAGGGGAGCGAAAGATAGTTTTTTTGCTTTTTTGTTGATTTTTCGTGTGCGCTGTGATACAATAAATAAAAAGGAACTGCCCCCGCGCAAACAGACGGCGGGGTCTGGCTTATCGATTTGAACAGAGACGAGATCAAAAAAATATTGCCCCAGAGAGAGCCGATGCTGCTCGTGGACGAGGTGAATGCCGGAGAGGACGGAAGGTCTTACGGCAAATACACCGTGCGCGGCGACGAGTTCTTTCTGCAGGGACACTTCCCCGAGGCTCCCGTCGTTCCGGGCGTCATCCTGTGCGAAATGGCTTCGCAGGCGTCCTGCGCCATCACGGCGGAGGAGACGCGCGGCAAGCTTACGCTGTTTGCGGGCATGGATCGCGTGCGGTTCAAGGCGCCCGTGCGCCCCGGAGATACCGTCGAATTCGTATGCGAAGAGCTCAGACATCGGGGCGGTTTTCATGTGGTCCGCGCGGAAGGAAGGGTAGAGGACAAGGTTTGTCTCTGCGGAGAGTTCACCTTCTTTTTGGCAGATCCGAAAGAAATGAAATGAGAGGATGCACGGCTCGGCAGATTGCAAGGGTGAGCCGTTTGCAGAAAGGAGAGAATATGTATCAGTTGTTTTGCGATTCGAACTGCGAGCTCTGGCATACTACGGTCAAAGAGCTCGGTCTGAACGTCATCCGCATGCCTTACACGATCGGCGACAAAGAGTATTTCTACGATATGGGCGAGCATACCGATTTCAAGGCGTTCTTTGATCAGATGCGCGCGGGCGCGGTGCCGAAGACTTCTGCGCTCAACGAATATGCGTACACCGAATATTTCGAGCCCGTCTTGCAGCGCGGCGAAGACATTTACTACGTCACGTTCTCGCACAAGATGAGTGCGACCTTCAACGCCATGGATGCCGCCATTAAGGCACTCAAGGAAAAGTATCCCGATCGGGAGATCCGCACCAAGGACGCAAAGACGATTTCCCTCGGAAGCGGTTTTGTCACCTATTATGCGGCGCTCAAATACAGGGAAGGTGCGACGATGGACGAGCTCGACGCCTATCTTGACGAGCTCATTCCGCATACGGCGACGTATTTTGCCGTGGACGATCTGACCTATCTTTACCGCGGCGGCAGAGTGTCCGGCGCTTCCAAGGTGGTGGGCGGCCTGCTCGGCATCAAGCCCGTGCTCTACTTCGACGACGAGGGAAAAATTCTGAACGTCGCAAAGGCGAAGGGCTTCAAAAAGGCGCTCTCCATGCTGGCGGGCTACGTCCGCGAGAAGGGGAGCGAGCTCGATCGCTATAAGATGTTCCTGCTCCACGCCGACTGCGAAGGCCTCGCGAACGACTTCGCGCAGGCGCTCCGCGACGAGTTCGGCGCGGAAGTCGTCGTGCAGCCCGTCGGTCCCGTCATCGGCGCGCATTGCGGCCCCGGCACGGTGGGCTTGATCTTCCACTGCTCGCAGAGATGAGAAAATTTTGAAAGAGACGGAAAAAACCGAAGGTACGCCTTCGGTTTTTCTTTTGCGGCGAGGAGGCGGACGCTTATCCCGATGAAGGAGCGATCGGCAGAAGGGGCGAGTCTGTCCGCATGTTCGCGGCGCAAAAGGGCGGATGTTGCGTTCGTTCATTTTTTGTGAATGGCGCTATTTATAAGTCCCGTTTATAGAATGCATAAAAAAGTGAAAAAGAGAAATCCCTTTCATTTGTTTGACGGAAAGGCAAAAAAGTGATATGATCTTGCCATAAACAAAAACGACAGACGGATCCGTTGAGAGAGACAGGGATCCGCTTAAAAAATCTGAAGGAGTAACTCAAATGATCGACGTACCTGCAATTTTTGGTTCCAACGTGTTCAATGATTCCGTGATGCGTTCTTCTCTGCCGAAGGAAGTGTACAAATCTCTGAAAAAGACCATGGAGATCGGCGCGCAGATCGACCTCTCCATCGCCGGGCCCGTAGCGCAGGCAATGAAGGATTGGGCGGTCTCGAAGGGAGCGACCCATTACACGCACTGGTTCCAGCCGCTCACCAACCTGACGGCGGAAAAGCATGACAGCTTCATCGAGCCGGCGGACGGCGGGCAGGTCATCATGCAGTTGTCGGGAAAGAGCCTGATCGTCGGCGAACCCGACGCGTCTTCCTTCCCTTCCGGCGGCTCCCGCGCGACTTGCGCGGCGAGAGGCTACACCGCATGGGATCCCACGTCTCCCGCTTTCGTCAAAGAGGGAACGCTGTACATCCCGACCATCTTCGTTTCTTATAAGGGCGAGACGCTCGACAAGAAGTCGCCTTTGCTCAAATCCATGAAGGCGCTCGATCGCCAGGCGAAGCGGATTTTGAAGCTCTTCGGCATCGAATGCAACAAAGTCTCCACGACGGTCGGCCCCGAGCAGGAATATTTCATCGTTTCGAAGGAAGTTTACGAGCAGAGGAAGGACCTCATCCTGACGGGCAGAACGCTGTTCGGCGCTCCTCCCACGAGGGGACAGGAGCTGGAAGATCATTATTTCGGAACGCTCAAGACGCGCATCGCCGAATACATGGCGGACCTCGATCAGACGCTCTGGTCGTACGGTATTCTCGCCAAGACCAAGCACAACGAAGTGGCTCCCGCCCAGCATGAGCTTGCGCCCATCTTCGCGACGATGAACATCGCCGTAGACGCCAATCAGCTCACAATGGAGCTCATGAAGAAGGTCGCACAGCAGCACGGGCTCGTCTGCCTGCTGCACGAAAAGCCCTTCGAAGGCGTCAACGGCTCGGGCAAGCACAACAACTGGTCTTTGAGTACGGATACAGGTCTGAACCTGCTCGATCCGGGCGAAGCGCCTGAAGAGAACACCCTCTTTATGCTCGTGCTCGCCGCAGTCATCAAGGCGGTGGACGAATACCAGGGCATCCTCCGCGCGTCCGTCGCTTCCGCAGGAAACGACCACAGGCTCGGCGCGAACGAGGCGCCCCCCGCGATCATCTCCGTCTACCTCGGCGATCAGCTGGGAGCGCTCGTGGACGCTATCGTCAAAGGCACCGATTACATTCCCGTGAAAGCGGTTCCCGGTTCCATCGGCGTGCCCGAGTCTCCGATCTTCCCCAAAGACGCGACAGATCGCAACAGAACGTCTCCCTTCGCGTTCACCGGCAACAAGTTCGAGTTCAGAATGCTCGGTTCCATGTCCTCCGTCGCAGATCCCAACATCGTGCTCAATACCATCGTGGCGGACGCGTTCGCGCAGTTCGCGGATGAATTGGAGAAGGCGACCAACTTCGACGCGGCTTGCAAAGTCCTCATCGAAAAGACGCTCAAGAAGCATTATCGCATCATCTTCAATTACGACGGATACGGCCCCGATTGGGAGCCCGAAGCGGCAAGGCGCGGACTTCTCAACAACAAGAACACGGCGGACGCGGTGCCCGTATTCTTCGAACAGAAAAACATCGACGTGTTCACCCGTCAGGGCGTCTACACGCAGGAAGAGGCGATCGGCCGCGCCGAGATCCAGCTCGAAAACTACGTCAAGACCATCAACATCGAAGCTTTGACGACGGCGGAAATGGCAAAACAGGATATCTTCCCCGCGGTGAGCGATTACGTCGCCTCTCTCTGCGCGAACATCGCCGCAAAGAAAGCGGTCTGCGAAGATCTGCCCTGCGATTCCGAGACGGCAGTCGTCAAGAAGCTCGCGTCTGCGAACGACGCCATGATGAAGGCGGTCGCAAAACTCGAAGCCGATCTCAAGGCGATGCCCGCCAACGTCAGAGAGGCGTCTCAGAAGATGGCGCACGTCATTGTTCCCGATATGGAGGCAGTGCGCGCCAAGGCGGACGAAATGGAGACCGCCTGCGCGAAAGATTACTGGCCGTATCCATCCTATACCGACATCATGTACAGCGTCAAATAAAGGCAAACGTTCGGCGCTCTCTCCCTCCGACGGGAGGGGGAGGCGTCGGCAAAAACGCCGTTTTTCCCTCCGTTTATTTTTTTACGATCAAATTGCATAAATAAATTACTTATACAGTACTTTATATCATCAAAGAGAATTGTTTTTTTGGAGGTTCATAAATATGGACGACAATCTTGTAGGCTTGATCGAGGAAGAGGTGACGAGCCAGGCGTTCGGCATCTGGTTTCTGATCGGCGCGGCGCTCGTGTTCTTCATGCAATGCGGGTTCGCGATGGTGGAGACGGGCTTTACCCGCGCCAAGAACGCAGGCAACATCATCATGAAAAACCTGATGGATTTCTGCATCGGAACGATCGTGTTCGTGCTTCTCGGATTCGGTCTGATGATGTCGGAAAATTACGTCGCGGGACTGATCGGCATTCCCAACTTCGACATTTTTTCCGACTATGCGGACTTCGATTATTCCAACTTTTTCTTCCAGCTCGTGTTCTGCGCCACGGCGGCGACGATCGTTTCGGGCGCGATGGCGGAGCGGACGAAGTTTTCCACATACTGCATTTATTCGGCAGTGATCTCCGCTTTCGTGTATCCCATCGAGGCGGGCTGGGTCTGGAACAGCCAGGGATGGCTTGCGCAGCTGGGTTATCATGACTTTGCGGGTTCCTCCGTCATTCATATGGTGGGCGGCGTGACGGCGCTCATCGGCGCGGCGTTTCTCGGACCCCGCATCGGCAAGTACGAGCGGGACGAAAACGGCAAAGTTGTCAAAGTCAACGCGATCCAGGGTCACGCTCTGACGTTCGGCGCGCTCGGTGCGTTTATCCTTTGGTTCGCCTGGTACGGCTTCAACGGCGCGGCGGCGACGGATGTCGCTTCGCTCGGTTCGATCTTCCTGACGACGACGATTGCGCCCGCCGTGGCGACCTGTACGACCATGGCGTTCACCTGGATCAAGAACAAAAAACCCGACGTCTCCATGTGCCTCAACGCCTGTCTCGCAGGCCTGGTCGGCGTAACGGCGGGGTGCGACGTGTACGACTGCTTCGGTTCGGCGATCATCGGACTTGTGTCGGGCATCCTGATCGTCGTGGTGTGCGAGGGACTCGATCAGAAACTCCACATCGACGACCCCGTCGGCGCGGTCGGCGTGCATTGTGCGAACGGACTTTGGGGCGGCATCGCCGTCGGTCTCTTCAACACGACGGACGGATTGTTCTATACCTGGAACCTGGACGGTTTGCGCTATTTCGGCGTTCAGCTGCTCGGCGTTGCGGCGATCCTGCTGTATGCGGCGGTTATGATGACGGTCATCTTCGTCATTCTGAAAAAGACGATCGGACTGCGCGTCAGCGCGGAAGAGGAGATCGAAGGACTCGATCCCACCGAGCACGGACTTTCCTCCGCTTATGCGGATTTCGTGCCGACCATCCCTTCGTACGTCGGAGACAGCGAATTGCCCTTTGACGCTACGGGCGTCGCTCCCGCAGAGATCGAACTTGCGCCTTCTGCGACGGGCAAGTACACGAACATCACGATCATCGCGCGGCAGGAGAAATTCAACGACCTCAAGAGCGCCATGGCTGCCATCGGCGTCACGGGCATGACGGTCTCCACCGTCATGGGTTGCGGCGCGCAGGGCGGCAAGACGGGACAGTACCGCGGCGTCAAGACGAGCATGTACCTCTTGCCAAAAGTAAAAGTGGAGATCGTGGTATCCACGGTCGATCCCAAACTCGTCGTGGCGGTCGCACGGAAGGTGCTCTGCTCCGGCAATGTGGGAGACGGAAAGATCTTTGTCACGGACGTCGAAAACGTCATGCGCGTCCGTACGGGCGAGACGGGCGTGGAAGCCCTCTCCAACGAAGCGGACTGATCTCCCGCAACATTTCATTGCTCATACGCTCTCTCATAGATAAGGAATCCCCGACGTCCCCAAGGCGTCGGGGATTTCCTTGTCGCGGAGCATGGCGGAGGACTTGTCGAAAAAGGGGCGATCGTGTGCGGAAGGGAACAGGGCCAGCCGCGCCTTGAGAGCGGAAGAACGGCGAAAAAGAAGGAACGATGCCGATATAAGGTGCGTTTATATAGGTTATATGGATTACGGAATAATTCGAAATACGTTTTTACTTGACAAGGGAAGTCGAAAGAAATATAATATCACTATGTTATTTTGCCGCAAACTTTGATTGAAATCGGCAGCAAAGCTCTTTGGCGCGGGGGTTCCGCGCGGCGGGGCGCGCTGCCTGCGCACAGAGGGCTTCTGCCGTACGGCGGGGCGATCGGCGGCAAAACGGAGAGCAATATGTTATCGGAATTTCAATTCAAAACCAAACGCGCGCCGCTGGAGGGCGAAGTCAGGATCCCGTCCGGCTGTGCGATTTCCGCGGTGATCGACAGAAGCGGAAAGAAGATGAACGGCGAATGCATGATCCGTTCGATCAGCACCATGCACGACCGCTCCAACGGGCTCGGCGGCGGATTTGCCGGGTACGGCATCTATTCCGAATACAAAGATTTCTATGCGTTCCACCTGTTTTTCGACAATTTCGAGGCGCGCAAGGACGCGGAGGAGTTTCTCAATTCGCACTTTGAGATCGTGTATTCTTCCGAGATGAAGACGTGGAAACATTCCGCGATCACCGATCAGCCGATCATCTGGCGTTATTTCGTGACGCCCTTGCAAAAGCGGCTGCAAAACAGCCTGTTGGACGAGGAAGCGTACGTCGTTTCCTGCGTCAACCGCATCAACGCGGAATACAAGGGCGCTTACGTCTTCTCCTGCGGCAAGAATATGGGCATCTTCAAGGCGGTCGGCTATCCCGAAGACGTGGGCAGGTTCTATCGCCTGGACGAATATGAGGGGTACGCCTGGACCTGCCACGGCAGGTATCCCACAAATACGCCGGGCTGGTGGGGCGGAGCGCATCCGTTCGGGCTTCTGGACTATTCGATCGTTCACAACGGCGAAATATCTTCCTACGACGCGAACCGCCGCTACATCGAAATGTTCGGTTACAAGTGTTCTCTGCAGACGGATACGGAAGTCATCACATACATCATCGATTATCTGCTCAGACAGAAGAAACTGACGCTGGAAGAGGTCGCCCAGGTCATTTCCGCATCTTTCTGGTCTACGATCGCGGAGAAGTCGCCCGAACAGCAGGCACAGGAGACCTTCCTGCGCCGCGCGTTCCCGGGGCTTCTGATCTGCGGGCCGTTCTCCATCATTTTCGGTTTCAACGGCGGACTGATGGCGTTGAACGACAGGCTCAAACTGCGCTCGATGGTCTGCGCGGAGAAGGGCGATCTCGCCTACATCGCGAGCGAGGAGTGCGCCATCCGCGTCATTCAGCCGGAGCTGGATAAGATCTTCTCGCCGGCGGGCGGACAACCCGTGATCTATCGCTTGAACGGAGGAGTGAAAATCTAATGGATACTTATATCTATCCCGAATACGAAGTCGTGCGGGATACCGATAAATGCATCGCTTGCCGCGTCTGCGAGCGGCAGTGCTCCAACGGGGTCCACCGATACGACGCAGACCTTGGCAAGATGATCGCGGACAGCGATCGCTGCGTCAACTGTCACAGATGCGTCTGCCTCTGCCCGACGCACGCACTCAAGATCAAAAAGAGCGAAGATACCTATCGCATCAACGCGAACTGGGACGGGCAGACCATGAACGAAATTTACCGTCAGGCGAATTCCGGGGGCGTGTTGCTCTCTTCCATGGGAAATCCCAAGCCGTACCCCATCTATTGGGACAAGATGTTCATCAACGCGTCGCAGGTCACCAACCCTTCCATCGACCCGTTGCGCGAGCCGATGGAGACGGTCGTCTATCTCGGCAAACACACAGTAGACATCGAGAGAGACGCGAACGGCAAGATCAAGAACAACCTTCCTCCGCAGCTTCGGCTCAGCATGCCGATCATGTTCTCGGCGATGAGCTACGGTTCGATCAGCTACAACGCCCACGCGAGCCTCGCCCGCGCGGCGGAAGAGCTCGGCATCTATTACAATACGGGCGAGGGGGGACTGCACAGAGACTTCTATCGCTACGGCAAAAATACGATCGTTCAGGTCGCGTCCGGACGTTTCGGCGTGCATAAGGATTACCTGGATACGGCGGCGGCGATCGAGATCAAAATGGGGCAGGGCGCAAAGCCCGGTATCGGCGGACACCTGCCCGGGAAAAAGATCAGCGTGGAAGTTTCCGCGACGCGCATGATCCCTCAGGGCGTGGACGCGATTTCGCCTGCGCCGCACCACGACATTTACTCCATCGAAGATCTGCGTCAGCTCATCTATACATTGAAAGAGGCGACGGCTTATCAGAAGCCCGTCATCGTCAAGATCGCAGCGGTCCACAACGTGGCGGCGATCGCGAGCGGCGTCGCGAGGAGCGGCGCGGATATCATCGCGATCGATGGTTTCCGCGGCGGTACGGGCGCCGCGCCCACGCGCATCCGCGACAACGTGGGCATTCCCATCGAACTTGCGCTCGCCCAGGTGGACGAGAGGCTCCGTCAGGAGAGCATCCGCGACAACGTCTCCGTCGTCGTGGCGGGTTCCGTGCGTTCGAGCGCAGACGTCGTGAAGGCGATCTGTCTCGGCGCGGACGCGGTGTACATCGGCACGGCTGCGCTGCTTGCGCTCGGATGCCATCTTTGCCGAAGCTGTCACACGGGCAAGTGCAACTGGGGCATCGCGACGCAGGACAAAGAGCTCGTGAAGAGGCTCAACCCCGACATCGGCGCAAAGCGCCTTGTCAATCTCATGCACGCCTGGAACCATGAGATCCAGGAAATGATGGGCGGCATGGGCATCAACTCCATCGAATCGATGCGCGGCAACCGTTTGATGCTCCGCGGCATCGGCCTGACGGAAAAAGAATTGGAAGTTCTCGGCATTCATCATGCCGGTGAAGCTATGTAGAGAGAGGAGGGCGTATGTTAACATCAATTTGCGGAATCAACTGGGGCGATGAAGGTAAGGGCAGAATGGTGGACTTGCTGTCTGCCGATTACGACATCGTCTGCCGCTATCAGGGCGGCAATAACGCAGGGCACACGGTAATCAACGACAAGGGCGAGTTCATTCTGAACTTGCTCCCTTCCGGCATTTTGCGCGACGACGTCGTCAACGTGCTCGGTTGCGGCATGGTCATCGACATCAAGCATCTCTGCGGCGAAATGCAGAAGCTGCGCGACGCTGGGATCAAGATCACGCCGGAAAACCTGAAGATCAGCGACAAGGCGATCATCACGATGCCTTATCATGTGCTCATGGACTGCCTGGAGGAAGACAGGCTCTCGAAGAAGACGGGCAAGCCTTACGGCTCCACCCGCCGCGGCATCGCGCCCGTCTATGCGGACAAGTACATGAAAAAGGCTTTTCGCATGGGCGAGCTTTTGAAGCCGGAACTCATGTATCAGCGCATCCACGACATCGTAGAGTGGAAGAATCTGACCGTCGCGGGCGGCTACGGCGCGGAACCCATCAAGGACGAGGACGTCGTCGCTTACTTTGAAGAGTATGGCAAACAGCTGCGCGACTACGTCATCGATACGGGGCTGTATCTGACGCAGGCGGACAAGGCGGGCAAGAAGATCCTCTTCGAGGCGCAGCTCGGCGCGCTCAGGGACATCGATTTCGGCATCGTGCCTTATACTTCGTCCTCTTCGACGATCGCGGCATACGCGCCCATCGGCGCGGGCGTTCCGAATCTGAAGCTGGACAACTCGATCGGCATCATGAAGGCGTACTCTTCCTGCGTCGGCGCAGGGCCTTTTACCTGCGAATACTTCGGGGAAAAGGCGGACGCCCTCCGCGAAGCGGGTCACGAGTACGGCGCGGCGACGGGCAGACCGAGAAGAGTCGGACCTTTCGACGTGGTCGCCTCCCGCTACGGCATTCGCTGCCAGGGCGCGGACGAGATCGCGCTGACCAAGCTCGACGTGCTGGACGGCTACGATGAGATCGAGATCTGCACCGCATACGAGCTCAACGGCGAGATCATCCACGAGTTCCCGTTCACGGACGTGCTCGACGAGTGCAAGCCCGTATTCGAAAAGGTCAAGGGCTGGCATTGCGACATTTCCGCCTGCAGAAGGAAAGAAGACCTTCCCAAAGAGGCGCTCGATTACATCGCGTACATCGAAAAGGCGTGCGAGTGCCACATCAAATACGTTTCGGTCGGACCGGAACGCGACGCATACATCGTCATGGACTAAAATCGTATGAAAAGAATTTATGTCAACGAACAATGGTGCCTCGGGTGCCACCTCTGCGAGTACGAATGCGCTTTTGCGAATTCGGGCGAGACGGATATGGTCAAAGCGCTCAAGGGCAAAAAGATGGGGACAGACCTTCTGCCGCGCATTCGGGTAGAAGATGCGGAAGACGGGAGCCATTTTGCGGTAAACTGCCGTCACTGTACCGATCCGCGCTGCGTCAACAGCTGCATTTCGGGCGCCCTCTCGAGAGACGAAGAGGGCATGGTCGTCATCGATCGGGACAAGTGCGTCGGGTGCTTTACCTGCATTCTCGTCTGTCCGTACGGAGCGATCATGCCTTCCGGCGGAAAGCCCGTGCAGAAGTGCATGCTCTGTACGGACAACGCGGCGGGAGAGCCGAATTGCGTCAAGCATTGCCCCAACAATGCCATTGTATATGAGGAGAGATGACCATGAGATATGTAATCATCGGCAATTCGACTGCGGCGGTCGCCGCGATCGAAGGGATCCGCAGCGTTGACAATGTCGGAGAGATCACCGTTCTCACCGACGAAATATACGAAGCTTACGGCAGACCTCTGATATCCTATTACCTCTGGGGCAAGACGACGCCGGAAAAAATGCACTATCGCCCCGCGGATTTTTATGAGAAAAACGGCGTGTTGCTGCGCCGCGGCGAGACGGTCGTTTCGATCGATCCCGAGCGAAAGACGGTTGCTTTGCAGAGCGGCGAGAAGGTCGCTTACGACAAATTGCTCGTCGCCGCGGGCTCTCGTCCCTTCGTGCCTCCGATGGAGGGGCTGGAGACGGTGCAGAACAAGTTTTCGTTCATGAAGTTTGACGACGCGCTTGCGCTCGAAAGGGCGATTTGCAAGGACAGCCGCGTGCTCGTCGTGGGCGCGGGGCTCATCGGGCTCAAATGCGTGGAAGGCATTTTGGAGCGCGTCGCGTCCGTGGACGTGGTCGATCTTGCGGACAGAATCCTCTCTTCCGTTCTGGACGAGGGGGGAGCCGCTACGGTGCGCGCCTTCCTCGAGAAGAAGGGCGTGAAATTTCATCTCGGCGATTCCGTCGTCGCGTTTTCCGAAAACGAAGCGAGCTTAAAGAGCGGCGGCAAGATCGGTTTCGACGTGCTCGTGCTCGCGGTCGGGGTGCGCCCGAACGCGGAACTCGTCAAAGACGCGGGCGGTGAGACGTCGCGCGGCATCGTGACGGACGACAGGCAGGAAACTTCTCTCAAAGACGTCTATGCGGCGGGCGACTGCGCGGAGAGCGTGGATATCACGGACGGCAGACGAAAGGTGCTCGCATTGCTTCCCAACGCCTACTATCAGGGCAGAACGGCGGGCATCAACATGGCGGGAGGCGAGGCGCGGCTCAACGATTGCATGCCGCTCAACGCCGTCGGCTTTTTCGGGTTGCACGTCCTCACGGCGGGCGCCTACGTCGGGGAAGTTTACGAGGAGCATGGCGAAAATACATACAAAAAGCTGTTCGTGCAGGACGGCTTGCTGAAAGGTTTTATCCTGATCGGAGACGTGGCGCGCGCGGGGATCTATACCGCGCTCATCCGCGAACGGACGCCGCTCGATTCGGTCGATTTTGAAATGTTGCGCAAGGCTCCCGCGCTTGCGGCGTTTGCCGCGGCGGGGCGCAGGGAAAAACTTGCGAAAAAGGTGTAAGATGCAGCGGATCAGAGTAGACGAAAGCGTACATTTTCAGTTGTTGAACGAAGCGGTCAGGCATTCTCCCGAGACGGAGATCGAGCTTGACGGCTGTATGGGGCAGCGCTACATCGGCGCGGGGCTGTCCGGCAAAAAGATCGTCGTCAACGGCGTTCCGGGAAACGCGCTCGGCGCCTATCTCAACGGCTGCGACATTACCGTGAACGGCAACGCGCAGGATGCGACGGGCGATACCATGGATTCGGGTTCCATCGTGATCTACGGCAACGCGGGAGACGCGACGGGCTACGCCATGCGCGGCGGCAAGATCTTCATTCAGGGCAATACGGGATACCGTACGGGCATTCACATGAAGGCATACAAGGACCTCAAGCCCGTCATCGTCGCAGGCGGCAGAGCGGGAAGTTTTCTCGGCGAGTATCAGGCGGGCGGCATCATCATCGTGCTCGGATTGCACCGCGACGGGCTTCCCATCATCGGCAATTTCTGCGGTTCGGGCATGCACGGCGGGACGATGTATCTTCGCTGCGAATCCCTGCCCCATCGCCTGCCGGAACAGGTGGCGATCGCGCGGCGCCGCGGCTGTGATCTTCCCGAGATCCGCGAGATCCTGGAGGAGTATTGCGAAAAGTTCGCTCTGGACGCGGAAAAACTGCTGGACGCAAATTTCTTTGTCCTCACGCCGAATACGGCGAACCCGTATCAGCGCATGTACACGAATAATTGACAAATCTCGGCATATCTATAGAGTATGCCGAGAAAATTTGTGAAAATGCAGGGAACGGGGAACGACTATATCTTTTTTGATTGCAGAAGGGAAGAATTCCCCGAGCCTTCGCGTTACGCGAAACAACTTTCGGACAGAAGGTTCGGGATCGGCGGAGACGGAATCGTGCTTTTGCTGCCTTCCGCGCGTGCGGACGTCCGGATGCGGATGTTCAATGCGGACGGAAGCGAAGGTAAAATGTGCGGCAACGCCGTCCGCTGTATCGGGAGACTGCTGAATGCGGAGAGCGGCAGGAGCCGTTTTTCCGTCGAGACGCTCGCGGGCGTCAAAGAGGTTTCCGTCGGCGACGGGATCACCGTAAATATGGGCAAGGCGGATTTTTCTCCGCAGGCATTGCCAACACTATTGAAAGAGACTCTGGAAGTTCCGTTGTGCGGATACACGGTCACCTGCGTCTCGATGGGGAATCCGCACTGCGTCGTCTTTGCGGATCCCGCCTCGTTCGATCTTCAGACGGCTGCGTTGCGGCTCGGAGAAAGCGGCATGTTTCCCGAAGGCGTCAATGTGGAAGTGGCGCAGGTGAGCGGAGAAGAGATCCGTATGCGCGTATTTGAACGCGGGAGCGGGGAGACCCTTTCCTGCGGCACGGGCGCGTGTGCGGTTGCGGCGGCGGCTGAGGCCGTCGGGCGCGTCGCGCACGGCGCGGAACATACCATGCGTCTGCCTGGCGGACGCTTACAAACGAAAACGACCGCTGAGGGCATTCTTCTGACAGGGGAAGCCGAAGCGGTTTTTACAGGAGCGATAAATCTATGACGAAGTATATTTTTGTGACGGGCGGCGTTGTTTCCGGTCTGGGCAAAGGCATTACGGCGGCTTCCTTGGGGCGCCTTCTCAAGATGAGAGGGTATAAAGTCGCGGCTCAGAAACTGGATCCCTACATCAACATCGACCCGGGAACGATGAGCCCGTACCAGCACGGAGAAGTGTTCGTGACCGACGACGGCGCGGAGACCGACCTCGATCTCGGGCATTACGAGCGCTTCATCGACGAAAATCTGAACAAGTATTCCAACCTTACCACAGGAAAGGTTTATTGGAACGTCCTCAACAAGGAGCGGAACGGGGAGTATCTGGGACAAACCGTCCAGGTCATTCCGCACATTACGAACGAGATCAAGACGTTCATTTATCAGGTCGGCAAGATGTCCAACGCAGACGTCGTCATCACGGAGATCGGCGGCACGATCGGAGACATCGAGAGCCAGCCGTTCATCGAGGCGATCCGCCAGGTGTCCAGAGAGGTCGGCAGAGAAAACTGCTGTTTCATTCACGTCACGCTCGTGCCGTTCATTTCGGGTTCCGACGAATTCAAATCCAAACCCACGCAGCATTCCGTCAAGGAGATGCAGGGCATGGGCATCAATCCCGACATCATCATCGCGCGCGTCGATCAGCCGATGCCGCAGTCCATTCGCGACAAGATCGCCATGTTCTGCAACGTCGAACCCGATTGCTGCATCGAAAATATGACCGTACCCGTGCTCTACGAGGCGCCCATGATGCTTGAAAAGAGCAACTTCTCTTCCGTGGTCTGCCGCATCCTCCGTCTGGATCCGAGGACGCTCAACGCGTCCGAGTGGGAAGCGATGCTCGAGCGCGTGCATTCGAGAAACAAGGACGTGGAGATCGCGCTCTGCGGCAAGTATGTGCAGCTGCACGACGCCTATCTCTCCGTCGCGGAGGCGCTCACGCACGCGGGATTTGAAAACAGCGCCCGCGTTCACATCCGCTGGGTGGATACCGAACCGCTTACGAAGGAAAACGTCGCCGAAGCGCTCGAGGGTGTGGACGGCATCATTTTGCCGGGGGGCTTTGGCAACCGCGGCATCGAAGGCATGATCCTCTGCGCTCAATACGCGCGGGAGAACAACGTGCCGTAC
>CALVME010000081.1 GCA_944342055.1 uncultured Clostridia bacterium
ATCGACGAGACCATCCTGCGCCGCGCGATCGCTCAGGCGAACGAGGGCAGAAAGTTCATTCTCTCCAAGATGCTCGCAGTGCTTCCCGAGCCCAGAGCACAGCTTTCAGAGTATGCGCCCAAGATCATTACCTTCACGATCGATCCCGATAAGATCGGCGATGTCGTCGGCAAACAGGGCAAGGTCATCAACAAGATCATCGAAGAGACCGGGACGAAGATCGACATCGAGGACGACGGCACCGTCTGCATCGCCTGCTTCGGCGACATCGCCAAGGCGGAGCGCGCAAAGGCGATCGTCACGTCCATCGCACGCGATCCCGAGGTCGGCGATCAGTATATCGGTGCGGTCGTCCGCATCCGCAGCGAGCTCGGCGCATGGGTCGAGATCGCTCCCGGCAAGGACGGCATGATCCACATCTCCAAACTCGGCGGCGACAAGTACGTCAAGAAGGTGGACGACGTGCTCTCCATCGGCGATACCGTCAAAGTCGAGATCATCAAGATCGGAGAGAAGGGCATCGACCTCAAACTCCTTGAAAAAGTGACTGTTGAAGAATAAGCAAACAGAAAAGCAGGCAGGCTTGCCTGCTTTTTTCGTTCTGAAATGCCGAAGCGGGAAGGGCGCGTCCGGGCGTCGGAGTCTCTCTTTTTCGAAAAGCGTCTGTGCGGGCGGCAGGGGCAGAAAAATCGGAAGACTCGGCGCGCGCTCGAGGCGGGACGCATCGGACACAGCGTTTGCGCCGAAAGAAAGATTGTCGGCGCGGAATTTATTTCAAGCGCAAATATGCAACCGTCAAACTCGGTGAAACAGGTTGCGGGCACGAAACATTTTTTTCATGAGCGGTTGACAATTTCGGAAAACGATGCTATAATCTTATTGTATTACTACAGTAATACAAATAGAAGGTGAACTATGGCTTGGCAATTTGAAGCGGGAACGCCGATCTATCGGCAAATCACGGACGTGCTCTTGCGTCGCATCTGCAACGGGACGTACCCTGCGGGGGCGGAGTTGCCGACCGTGCGGGAGCTCGCCGTGGAATTTTCGGTCAACCCGAACACCGTGCAGAAGGCATTCGCCGAACTGGAGGCGACGGGCGCGGTGCTGACGCACAGGACGGCGGGCAGAAGCGTCGCAAAAGATGCCGCGCTCATCTCTCAGATCCGGACGCGGCTGGCGAGAAAGATCGTCGCGGACGCGGCGGCGCAGGTTCGCGAGCTCGGCGGGGAGAGAGGGGAAATGCTGCAATTATGGGAGGAGATCGGACATGATTCGTTGTGAAGGAATGACCAAAAGGTACGGCGCGTTCGTCGCGCTCGACAAGATCGATCTGGAACTGCCGAAGGGCGAGATCGTGGGATTACTCGGTCCGAACGGCAGCGGCAAGACGACGCTCATCAAAATATTGGCGGGATTGCTGCGGCAGGACGAGGGAACGGTCGAGATAAACGGCAAACCGATCGGGATCGAGACCAAAAAAATCGTTTCGTATCTTCCCGATCAGACGTATTTTTCGGGAGGGATGCGCGTCTCCGAATGTCTGGACGTCTTTTCCGACTTTTATGCGGATTTCGACAGGGCGCGCGCGGAGGGAATGCTCAGAGAGTTGCAGATCCCGCTGAAGGCGAAGATCAAGACGCTTTCGAAGGGCACGCAGGAGAAGCTGCAGCTCATCGTGGTGATGTCGCGGCAGGCGGAGGTCTATCTGCTCGACGAGCCGATCGCGGGCGTCGATCCCGCGGCGCGCGATTACATTTTGACGACGATTTTGCAAAATTACAGAAAAGACGCCATCGTGATCTTGTCCACTCACCTCATCTATGACGTCGAAGCCGTGCTCGATCGCTATGTGTTCCTGTGCGGCGGCAAGATCGTGGAACAGGGAATGGCGGACGAAATACGCGAGGAGAAGGGCGTCTCCCTCGATCAGCATTTCAGGGATCTCTTCCGCTACGATCCGAGAAACAATCTATGAGGAGGTCGTCCATGTTCGGCAAACTGTTCAAATATGAATTCAAAAATTTCGGCAAACTCGGCGTACCCATCTTTCTGGGCATTTTTGCGCTCGGTCTGTTTGCGGGGTTGAGCGTGTTCGGCTTGCAGTGGAGCGTCATGCAGGATGAAGAGATCAATATGCTTTTCGACATGCTTCTGCTGTTCTTCCTGCTGTTTGCGTTCCTCGGCGTGGCGGTCGGCAATGCGGTCATCGCGCTGCTTCTGCTGTGGCGGTACTATAAGAGTACGGCGACGCAGGAGGCGTATCTCACCTTTACGCTCCCCGTCAGCGCGCGCGCCCTTATTTTTTCAAAGCTTCTCAACGCGCTCCTGTGGCTGATCTTTGCGGCGATCGTCTCTTGTCTTGCGTTTGCGCTCGGCGTGGCGGTCTATTGGGGCAGCTGTTACCTTTGGATGGGGGTAGACATCTTCGAAAAGGCGCAGCTTTGGGAGATAATTTCCGATCTCGTGCAGGAGTTCTCGAAGGCTTTTGAGATCCTCTTCGAAGGGTTCGGCTTTGGCGGCGGCGTGATCTGGTTGACGCTGGCGAGCGCGATCCTCTCGCCCGTGATGTCCCTGACGCTTTGTTTTGCCGTCATCACCTTTGCGGCGAGTGCCGTCAGGAAGAACAAATTGCTCGTCGCGCTCCTGCTCTATTTTGCGATCAATTTTGCGATCGGCACCGCACAGAACTTAATACACGGAGCCTTTACGCTGCTTTCGATGCAGACGAAAGAGGATTATTTCGGGTTCATCGGCGCCGCGATTGTGCTGTTGATCCAGATCGGCGTCCTGCTCGGGAGTTTTTTCCTGACGCAGCATTCCATGGAAAAGAAACTCAACCTCCTGTGAGGAGAGAGAAAGGCGAGGGGAAACGCCCCCAGTCGAAGAATTTCGGGCGCGGAACGATCGTCCGCCGTGCACACGGCGCGTCGAAACCCGCTCGGACAGAGAAAAACTGCCGCAGGGAATGCGGCAGTTTTTTGTCGTCGTTTGTTCGAGAGGCGGACGGAAAAAATCATTGACGGTTGGTCTTGCCCGGATTTTGCTGGACGAAGGCGAGGCTGATCAGAATTGCGCGGTTGACGCGGTTCATGGTGGCGTCGGGAAGTTCGCCGATGCGCTCTTTGAGCCTGCGCTTGTCGATGGTGCGGATCTGCTCGAGCAGGATCACCGAATTCTTGGCGAGCCCGAAGGCGGAGGGAAGCTCAATGTGTGTCGGGAGCTTCGCCTTGTTGAGCTTGCTCGTGACCGCCGCGGCGATGATGGTGGGGCTGTACTTGTTGCCGATGTCGTTCTGGACGATGAGCACGGGGCGCACGCCTCCCTGTTCGCTCCCTACGACGGGGCTTAAGTCCGCATAATACAGTTCTCCGCGCTTGACAGTCATTGGCATGTTCGTACCTCTCGCTTTTCTTTCGGGTCGCCTCCTGTTATCATTGTATGTAAGGGAGGTTCCCATTGGGAAGTATTGCCCGTTTCCGCGCGGAATATACCAAAAAAGAAAGACGGTCGGCTCTGCCGATCGTCTTTGCTTGCGGTTCGCGTTATTTGATGATGTATTTCTCGTCGGGAGCATATGCGCCGTCCATCTCCTCTTTCTGCGCGCTGTAGCCCGCCTTGCCGAGCAGGGCGAAGGTCGCCTTCTTGCCTGCCTCGACGCCGGGCTGGTTGAACGTGTTGATGTTCAGCATCGCGCCCGTGTAAGCGGTCTGTAGTTCGAAGAGGAACAGCAGCTGCCCGATCGTGAACGCGTTGATCTCGGGGAGGGTAATCGTGTAATTGAGTCTGCCCGCCTTGGTCAGCGCGAACGCAGTCGCCTTATTTTCCGCCTGGATGAGTTCTTCCATCGTGTGTCCGCCCAGGAAGCCGACGTCGGGGATGTCCTCGCAGCCGTGAGGGATGGGGGACTTCTCGGCATAGCTGCCTACGGAGAGGAAGGTGATGATCTTGTCGAAGGGACCTTCCGTGTAGAGTTGAACCTGGGAGTGCTGGTCGGTGACGCCGAGCGTCTTGACGGGCGTCTGTCCGACGTTGCAGGGTTTGCCGTCGAGCGTCTGGTTCTTGCCGAGGGATTCCGCCCAGAGCTGTGCGTACCAGTCGGAGATGTATTTGAGGTTGTCGGAATAGGGCATCAGAACGCCGATGTTCTTGCCGCTCTCCATCGCCATGTACTGAATGACGGCGCACATGAGCGCGGGGTTTTCGTCCATCGAATTTTTCGAGCAGAGCTTATCCATGTAAGCCGCACCCGCGAGCATGCCGTTGATGTCGATGCCGAGCACCGCCGCGGGCAGAAGTCCGACGGGGCAGAGCTCGGAGAATCGTCCGCCGACGCCGTCGGGCAGAACGTAGCTCTTGATGCCGCCGAGTTTTGCGGAGATCTTGTTGAGGTTGCCCTTTGCGGCGTCCGTCGTGAAGATCATGTTCTCCTTGATGTCTACGCCCGCCTTTTCGAGAAGGTCGGCAATGATGAGGTACTGCGTCATCGTCTCGGAGGTCGCGCCGGACTTGGAGATGACGTTGAAGCAGGTCTTAGCGGGGTCGATGACGTCGAGAAGCGCCTTCATGCGCACGGGATCGACGTTGTCTTCGACGTAGAACTTCGGGCCTTTGCGGACTTTTTTGAGAAGTTCGTTGTAATGCAGGTGGCAGAGCGCCTGGAAGATCGCGATGGGACCGAGCGCGCTTCCGCCGATGCCCAGTACCACAAAGTTGTCAAACTTGGAGCGGACGCTGCGCGCCGTCGCAAGAATGTCCGCGACGATGTCTTTCTGGTTGTAGGGAAGCTCCGTCCAACCCATGAAAAGCTCGTCCTTTCCGCGGTTCTCTTTTACGAAACGAAACGCTTCGTCTGCCTTCGCCTTCATTTCTTTGAACTGTTTTCTGGAAAATCCCTTTTCGCCGAGGAATTTATCTGTCACGTTGTTGTAGTCCACTGCAAGGCGCATGGAGTCGCGCCATTCTTTGGTCTTATAAGCCATTGTATATGCCCTCCGTATCTTTCTTGCGAACGAATCCGCATATCATCATTTTAAGCCAAAACAAGCCTTATGTCAATAGAATCAGGCAAAATTTTCTTGTATTTTGTGTTTTTTCCGAAGAAGCTTCGGGCGGGGCAGCAAACCGAGAAAGGCATAGAAGGCGAGCGCGACGCCGACGGTCAGGACGCATCCGATCGCAATGGCGGGAACGGCGGAGAAAAAGCGGAACAAGAGCGGCTTGGTCAGCGCGCCGAGCAAGAAGGCGGGGACGAGCGGTAGCAGGGAGAGCAGGACGGGGCGCACGATGCGCGGCTTTTGCGGACAGCGTTTGTATAAGAAAAAGAATTGAAGCGAAGAGGCGGCGATCGCCTCGAGCCCGGAGCCCACGCAGATCGCATAGATGCCGATGAGGGGAGGCAGAAGGACGACGCACGTCAGAAGGCAGACGGAGCCGACCGCAAAGGCGATGAGCGTCACCTTTTCGCCCTGCATAGAGTTGAGGATGCCGCTCGAGATCATGTTGAGGCTCAACGGCAGGAGCAGGTAGGAAGAATAGGCGATGATCTTGCCGCTCAGACGGTCGGAAAAGAGGAGCAGTCCCGCCTCTTCTCCGAACAGTGCGAGGGGCGGAATGAACAGGCAGGAGATGACGGCGGCGACGGAGATCGCCTCTTCCACGTTGGCTTTGAGGGCGCGCCCCTTGCCGCGGTAGTAGTTTTCGGAAAGTTCCGGCACGAGCACGAGCGCAAAGGAGCCGATGAGCGAGGAGGGCGCGGCGAGGACGGGAAAGCTCATGCCCGTCGCCACGCCGTAGCATTTGAGCGCCTCCGTCGCGGTCATGCCCGAAGCGCGCAGGCGGGCAGGGAGCAGAAAGGCGATGACGGAGTCGATCGCCGAGGCGGACGTGCGCATCGCGGAGATGGGGACGGCGGCGGAGAGCAGGGGGCGGAACTGCCCTTTGGGGGAGGAAAACCTTCCGCCCTTGGACAGAAACCAGAAAAACGCCAGGGAAAATGAGACGAGGTTGGAAGCGGTGATAGCGATCGCCGCGCGCATGGCACCTTCGAAGGGGTCGGCGATGCGGCAGACGAGCGCCGTGCCGACCAGGATCATGACAAGCTCTTCGACGAGTTCGGTGACGGAGTACGGCAAAAAGTCCTTGTTGCCCCAGTAATACCCTCTCAGGACGGTGTGCGCGGCGGAAAAACTCAGCCCGGGGAGGAGCAGAAAGAGCACCGTCTCGCTCCTTGCGTCGGAAAAGAGGGAGGCGAGCGGTTCGCGCAGGAGGAAGAGGAGCAGTGAGACGGGGAGCGTGGCGGCGAGCGCACTGACGACGCCCGCCGTCACGGACGCGTTTTGCGCGCGCAGGTCGTTTTGGGTGCGGTACTTCGTCAACAGGCGCGAGACCGTGACGGGAATGCCTGACGAGGACGCGGTGAGCAGAACCATGAACAGCGTCACGGCGATCTGATAGAGTCCCATGCCCTCGGAGCCGATCGTGCGCGAGAGGACGATGCGGTACAAAAAACCGAGGCTGCGCTGTATGACGGAAAAGACCGTCACGATGAGTGCGGAGCGATAAAGCGTTTTCATATCGTTCTAAACTATGAGGACAAATCATAACTTATACCATGCATGCGCTGACTTTTCTCAAAAAACCTTATTATATCGTAAAGGGCGGAGAGACTGTGTTCGACATCGCGAAAATGCACGGCGTGCCGCCCGCCATGCTCATTGCGCGCAACGATCTGAAGGAACTTTCCGCGGGGCGGATCCTGTTTGTGCCGAAGGGGGAGTGGGAGCTTTATACCGTGCAGGCGGGGGACAGCGCGTTTTCGCTCTCGCTCACCGAGGAGGAGAAGGCGCTCAACGGCGTGGAGGAGGTCTATCCCACCCTCGTCATAGCACGCAAAAAGAGAGAGTGACATACAATGAAATCAGAGAGTCATTCTCAATTTACGGAGGTAAACACCATGTCATTTTTCTCAAATTTCCAGTCGGATAAGTGCCCGGGCGTCCTGACGGGAAATCCGCTCGGCGGACTCAACGAAAAGGTCTGCATTCAGGTGGATAAGGTATTTGACGCCTGCATTCGGCAGATACAGTTCGAAAACTACGTCATCACCCTTTCGAACGAGACGCCCGCATCTCCGACGGCGCCGCTGACGTTCGTCTCCGCGCGCTCGGTTGGCTCCGAAGGGACCGTCACCGATCTCGTCGTCGATCGGGTCCCCGACAAGTGCGGCGCTTCCCGCGTGCAGGCGCTCGTCACCATTCCGCTGGAAGTCGTTTACATAGACGCAAACGGGACGGAGGGCAGAGCTTCCGCTTCCATCGCCGTCAGCCAGGACGTTCTTCTCTACGTCCCCGCGCCGTCCATCATGCCCTACGCCGTCAAGGCGGTCGTGAGCAGCGTCTCCCCGCAGGGAACGTACAACGCCGCGGACGGCACTTTCACCATCCGCGCCTGCATCACTCTCATCCTCAAGATCACCATGACCGTCGAACTGCTCGTGCCGTCCTACGGATATTGCGCCATTCCGCCCGCTCAGGAATATTCCAAGGAAGTCTGCGCAGGGTTCTTCGAATTGCCGCTCTATCCGCAGGGGAAAGCGTGCTCGAGGCAATGAAACCGTTTCGCCTTAGCAGGGCAGAGGCGTCCCGAAAGTCCTTTCGGGACGCTATTTTTGCGCTTTGCTTGACAGATCTGCGCGCGTTTGTTATACTGTAAGCGTTATGAAGATTTATGCGATCGGGGACCTGCACCTCTCGGGCAGACAGCCAAAGCCTATGAATATTTTCGGGGAAAATTGGACGGGACATTTTGAGCGCATCCGAAAGGATTGGCGCGAAAAAGTCTCTTCCGAAGACGTCGTTCTGCTCGCGGGAGATCTGAGCTGGGCGATGTCCTTCGAAGACGGGCTGTACGATCTCGCCTCCCTCTCTTCCCTGCCAGGCAAAAAGGTCTTCATCCGCGGCAATCACGACTATTGGTGGAACGGCATCAAAAAACTTCGGGAACGCCGTCCAGACGATACGTTTTTCTTTTTGCAGAACGATTGCGTCAAGTTTGAAAACGTGCTCGTGGTAGGTTCGCGCGGTTGGACTTGCCCCGGGAGCCAGGATTTCACCGAACAGGACGAGAAGATCTACAAGCGCGAAGCGGAGCGCTTCCGCCTCGCGTTCGCCGCCGCCGAAAAAGTCCGAGAGGAGGGGGATGTGCTCGTCGCCATGACGCACTATCCGCCCTTTTCCATCCGCCGCGAAGACACTCTCTTTACGGAGCTGTTCGAAAGCCACGGCGTCTCCGTCGCCGTGTTCGGGCATCTGCACGGCGGGCAGTACTTTCCGCTCTGCACCGAGAAAAACGGGGTGACCTATCACCTCGTTTCCTGCGACAAACGCGCCTTCACCCTGACGCAGATTTTTGAGCGAAACACTTTACAAGAACGTTCAGACGTGTTATAATGACGATAACAGTTTTGATGTGCGGTACGGGATACCGCGGACGGTACGAGATGCCTGAAGCTGTGCAAATCATCATCGCGTTTTTTGCTCTCGTGTCCGTCGGATACGGGAGTATTTTTTATGTCTGTCATTTTGGACAAGGCGGGGCTTGCGCGCATGATCGTGCGGCTCTCCCATGAGATCGAGGAGCGGAACGAGGGGACGGAAGGCGTGTGCCTGCTCGGCATCAAGCGCGGCGGGGAAGCGGTGGCGCGCCGCGTCGCCGAGGCGTTTGCCGCGCGCGGCGTCTTTGTGCCGTATGCGGGGATCTCCATCGGCATGCACAGGGACGATCTCGTCACCTCTTATTTCATCCCTGAGGCGGAGAAAAACGAGATCGGATTTTCCGTCGAGGGCAAGCGCGTCGTCCTCTGCGACGACGTATTGCACACGGGGCGGAGCGTATGCGCCGCCATCGATGCGATCTTCGAACTCGGGAGGCCCGCTTGCGTGCAGCTGCTCGAGCTCATCGACCGCGGCGGCAGGGAACTGCCAGTGCGCGCCGATTACGTCGGAAAAAACGTGCCGATGTCCCGTTCGGAATTTCTGGACGTCGGCTTTGCAGAACTCGGCGGGGACGATACCGTCGTCATCAGAAAGAGGTAAACAATGCTGAAACACAAGGATTTGCTCGGACTTTACGACACGTCGGCGGAGGAGATCTGCGAGATCCTCTCCACGGCGGTCAATATGAAGAAACTGCTCTTGCAGAACATCAAGAAATTGCCGCATTTGCAGGGCAAGACCGCTACGACGCTCTTTTACGAGAACAGCACGCGCACGCGCGTCAGCTTCGAGCTCGCGGCGAAGTATCTCGGCGCGGGCACGGTGAATATTTCCGCGTCCTCCTCGTCTGTGCAGAAGGGGGAGACGCTCATTGATACGGGCAAGACGCTGGACGCGATGAAAAACGACATCATCATCATCCGCCATCCGATGGGCGGCGCGCCCCGCCTTCTCGCAAAGAACGTGCGCGCGCACGTCGTCAACGGCGGCGACGGCATGTACGAGCACCCGACGCAGGCGCTCCTCGACTTTTACACGATGCAGGAGACGTTCGGCTCTTTCAACGGACTGAAAGTCGCCATCCTCGGCGACATCAAGCATTCCCGCGTCGCGAAATCCAACCTGTTCGGGTTGACGAAGCTGGGCGCCGAGGTGAGAATGTATGCGCCGCAGACGCTCATCCCCAAGGGCATGGACGCGATGGGCGCGAAGATCGCCAAGCGCCGCGAGGAGGCGATCGACGGCGCGGATGTGGTCATGGGTCTGCGCATCCAGCTCGAACGGCAGCAGGGGGGACAGTTCCCTTCGCTCTCCGAGTACAGCGAGTTTTTCGGCGTGAACAGGGAGCTCATGCGCTACGCTTCCCCGCGCGCCATCGTCATGCACCCCGGCCCCGTCAACAGGGGTGTGGAGCTCACCTCGTCGCTCATCGACGCGGACAACAGCAAGATCGAAGAACAAGTATTAAACGGCATTGCGGTCAGAATGGCGGTACTCTTCCTTCTGACGCAGAGGGAGGGACAGGTATGATCATCAAAAACGGCAACGTCGTCCTGCGCGACGGCGTAAAGAAACAGGACATCCGCATCGAAGGAAACGTGATCGCTGAGATCGCGGACCATATCGAGGGAGAGGGAATCGACGCTGCGGGGCTCACGGTGTTCCCCGGGCTCATCGACATGCACGTGCATTTCCGCGAGCCGGGGTATGAATACAAGGAAGACATCGAGAGCGGCTCCCGCGCGGCGGTCAAGGGCGGCTTTACGCAGGTATGCTGCATGCCCAACACTTCGCCCGTGTGCGACAATGCGGCGGTCGCCTACTTCATCCGCCACAGGGGCGAGGACGTGGGACTCGTCAAAGTACACCCCATCGGGGCGATCACCAAGGGCGAGAACGGCGAACAGCTCGCAGACATCGGCGGCATGAAGAAGCAGGGCGTCGTGGCGCTCTCGGACGACGGAAAGTCGGTCGCCAACTCCAAAGTCATGCGCTTTGCGATGGAATACGCGTCGAACTTCGGACTCACCTGCCTTTGCCATTGCGAGGACAAGGAACTCGTGGACGGCGGCGTCGTCAACGAGGGGTACTCTTCCACGCTGACGGGGCTCAAGGGCATTCCCCGTGCCGCGGAGGACATCATGATCGCGCGGGACATCTGCCTCGCGCAGAGCCTCGATCTCCCCGTGCATATCTGCCACGTCTCCACTTACAGCGGCGTGCAGCTCATCCGCGCGGCGAAGCAGAACGGCGTCAAAGTCACGGCGGAGACCTGCCCGCACTATTATGCGGTCACGGACAGCATCATAGAATCCTTCGATTCGAATACCAAAGTCAACCCGCCCATCCGCGAGGAGATCGACCGCCTCGCGATCGTCGAAGGGCTCAAAGACGGCACCCTCGACTGCATCGTGACCGATCACGCGCCGCACCACGTCAACGACAAGAACGTCGAATACAACATGGCGGCGTTCGGCATCAGCGGCATCGAGACGAGCTTTTCCTTCGCCATCACCTATCTCTATCGCACGGGCGCGCTCACCCTTTGCGAGATCGCGGACAAGATGAGCGGCGCTCCCGCCCGCATTCTCGGGCTCGAGGGCGGCGAGATCGCAGTCGGCAAAGCCGCCGATCTGACCATCGCGAACCTGGAGGAAAGCTATGTCGTCGATTCCGAGAAATTCGTTTCCAAGGGCAAGAACACGCCGTTCAACGGCTATGAGCTGTACGGCGTCGTCAAATATACCGTCGTAGACGGGAAAATCAAATACAGAGAGGCTTAAACGCATGATCGACCAACTCATTGAAAAAATCGTAGAGATGCAAAATCCCACCTGCGTGGGGCTGGACACGTCGTTTGATTATCTGCCCGAAGACATGCGGGCGGGCGTATCCGACTTCGAGGGCGCGGCGAACGCGATCGCGGCGTTCAACCGCGCGATCGTGGACGCGGTCTGCGATCTCGTCCCCGCCGTCAAAGTGCAGATCGCCTATTACGAGGGATACGGCGAGGCGGGACTTCGCGCCTTCCGCGAGACCCTTCTTTACGCGAAGAGCAAGGGGCTGTTCGTGATTGCGGACGCCAAGCGCAATGACATCGGCTCGACCGCTTCCTGCTACGCTAAGGCGTTTCTCGGGACTTCTTCCGTCGGAGGCGCCTCGCTCGAGGCGTTCCCTTCCGATATGGTCACGGTCAACGGCTATCTCGGCTCGGACGGCGTTCTTCCCTTTGTGGAGGAATGCGAACGGCGCGACAAGGGCATTTTCGTGCTCGTCAAGACTTCCAATCCTTCGGGAGACGAGATACAGAACGTCGTTCTCACCAACGGCAGGACGCTCTATGAGCACATGGGCGCTCTCGTCGAAAAGTGGGGCGAGAGCACCGTCGGCAAGTACGGCTATTCCGCCGTCGGCGCGGTGGTCGGCGCGACGAAGCCTGAAGAGGCGAGGCGCCTGCGCGCGGAACTCAAACACACCTTCTTCCTCATTCCGGGATACGGGGCGCAGGGCGCAAACGCGGCGATGCTCCGCTGTTGCTTCGACGAGAACGGCATCGGCGGCATCGTCAACAATTCCCGCGGCATTCTCTGCGCTTACAAAAAGCGCGGCGGACATTTCGCGGAGGCGGCGAGGGCGGCCGTCATAGAGATGCAGAGAGACCTCGCCCAGACGATCGGAGAGATGAGATGCGCGAAGTAGAGGGAGTGGTATTGTCAAATTGCGCCGTCGCGGCGGGCATTTATGAGATGCGCCTGCTCGTGCCGGACGCTTCGGACGTGCGCCCGGGACAGTTCCTGAACTTGTCTTCTGGGGAGGGAGAGCTCCTGCTTCGGCGCCCTCTCGGCATCGCGCGGCACAGCGAAGATTGCGTGACCGTCTGTTATCAGGTCAAGGGCAGGGGGACGAAAGCGCTCTCCTGCCGCGTTCCGGGCGACAGGCTTTCCATGCTCATGCCGCTCGGCAACGGCTTTTACGTCAAAGACTCCGAGCGCAGGATCGCCCTCGTGGGCGGCGGCGTCGGTGTGTTTCCGCTCCTTTCGGTCGCGGAGGCTTACCGCGACAGGGAGGTGTCCGCTTATCTCGGATTCCGCAACCGTGCGGCGATCTGTTATGAGGAGGAGTTCAGGGCGGTCTCCCGCCTGACGATCGGAACGGACGACGGAAGCGTCGGAGAGAAGAAGAATGCGGTGGAGCTCTTCCTCGCCGATTACGAGAGGGAAAAGCCCGACGTCATCCTCTCCTGCGGCCCTCCCGTGATGCTGCGTGCGCTGAAGCGTGCGATCGCGGAGCGCGGCATACAGGCGCCCTGCTATGTGTCGCTCGAAGAGCGCATGGGGTGCGGCATCGGCGCATGTCTCGTGTGCGTTTGCGACCTGACGAACGGGGAGCACGCGCGCGTCTGCAAGGACGGACCTATATTTGAGATCGGGGAGGTGGAACTCTGATGGCTGATCTGACGACGAAAATCTGCGGCGTTACCCTGAAAAATCCCGTGATCGGCGCGTCCGGAACGGTGGGGTTCGGCAGGGAATACGATGAGATCTACGATATTTCCCTGCTCGGCGGGATCTCCACCAAGGGGCTCACGCTCGAGCCGCGGCGGGGCAATCCCGTGCCGCGCATCGCGGAGGGGACGAGCGTCATTTTGAACGCGGTCGGTTTGCAGAATCCCGGCGTCGAGAAATTTATTGCAAACGACCTTCCCTGGCTGAAGACGAAGGGGCTGGCGGTCGTCGCCAACGTCGCGGGCAGGACCGTCGAGGAATACCGCGACATCTGCGAAAGGCTGGACGGGCTCGTGGATATAATCGAGCTTAACATTTCCTGTCCGAACGTCAAATCGGGCGGCATGGCGTTCGGTATTCGCCCCGAAAGCATTGCTGCCGTCACGCGGGCGGCGAAATCGGGCTTGCGCCGAACGCCGCTCATGGTAAAACTTTCGCCCAACGTCGAGAGCATTCCCGTCAATGCGCGCGCCGCAGAGGGTGCTGGCGCGGATTGCATTTCGCTCGTGAACACGTTTACGGGCATGGCGATCGACATCGAGCGCAGAAGACCGATCATCGCCAACAATACAGGCGGCGTTTCCGGCGCGGGCATCAAGCCCATCGCGGTGAGAATGGTTTACGAGGCGGCGCATGCCGTCGGTATCCCCGTCGTCGGCATGGGCGGCATCCAAACCGCCGAGGACGCCATCGAGTTTCTGATGGCGGGCGCGGTCGCGGTGCAGGTCGGCACGGCAAACTTTACGGACGCCTGCGCGATGCCGAAGATCATTGCGGGGCTGAACGAATGGTGCGACGCACACGGCGTGAAGGCGGTTTCCGAACTGGTCGGAACGCTGCGCATGAATTAGGAGGAGAGTATGACGTACAAAGAGGAGTTTATCAAATTTATGGTGGATTGCGGCGTGCTGAAATTCGGCACGTTCACGCTCAAGAGCGGCAGAATCGCGCCGTATTTCATCAATACGGGCAACTATAAGACGGGTGCGCAGCTCTCCCGCCTCGGGAGCTACTACGCAGCTTGCTACGAGGAAAACGGGCTGGACGCGGAGACCCTGGTGGGCCCCGCTTATAAGGGCATTCCCCTCGCGGTCTCCACGGCGATCGCCCTCTATAACGATCACGGCAAAGAGGTCAATTATTGCTTTGACAGAAAGGAAGTCAAAGATCACGGCGAGGGCGGGCTCTTCGTCGGAAAGACGCTTGAAGACGGCGAGCGCGTCGTACTCATCGAAGACGTCATGACGAGCGGCAAGGCGCTTCGGGAGATGTTTCCCAAATTAGAGGCTGCGGCAAAGACGGAGGTTGTGGGCATGATCATTTCCGTCGACCGCATGGAGAAGGGATTGCAGAGCGAACTTTCCGCCGTGCAGGAGGTGTACAAGGAGTTCGGCGTCAAGGTGTATGCCATCGTGAACATGGAGGACATCATCAAGGCGATCGAGGACGGCGTCATAGAGGGCAAAGAGTATCTGCCCGCAATGCGCGCTTACAGGGCGCAGTACGGCGTAAACGCATAGGGTAGACGCTATGCCGTATTGTAAAAAGTGTGGATTGCCCCTCGACACGGGGATTAAAATTTGTCCGAGTTGCGGCGCGGAATACCGAGAGGAGGAGCGTGATCCGTTCGACGGGTGCGAGTCGGCGTTCGAAACGCCTGAGAAAGACCAGCGCACAGACGCGCGGAAAAGCGATTCGTCCGAGGGCTCCTCGGACAGAGGATTTGCCGTGCTGGCATATTTTTGGATTCTTTGGTTGCTTCCGCTCATCTTTGCGGGCAAGTCGGAGTTTGCGCGCTTTCACGCGAATCAGGGGCTCGTGCTCTTTCTCTTCGAATGCATCCTGTCCGTCGCGGAGCAGATCGTGTCGGTGATCGTGACGGCGATCTTTGTATCGGTCGGAATGTCCGCCGCGCTTCCCGCATTGGCGTTTAGCGGGCTTACGTTCGGCATCGGTGCGATCTTTTCGATCATCGGAATCGTGAATGCGGCAAACGGCAGAATACAAAAATTGCCGTTGATCGGAAACATCACACTCATCAAGTAAAGACAAAGGGGAGAGTTTAGCGCTCTTCCCATAGGGTTTTTAAGAAAGTCTAAAAGGATAGCAAAATTTTGCTATCCTTTTCCTTTTTGCTTTGCAAAACACATGACTTAACAGGGTTAAGTATAGTGTGCTACACTTTTAAAAGTTTTTCCACAAAAAAACAACTCGATAAATTGGAATTTAGCAGTTTGGCGCCGGTGCTTTAACAACAATAAACTCCAGCGTTTCTTCAGAAACATTTTTTAAGTTCATTTTTGTATGGAATGGAACTTTTAATACTGTTCCTGCCTGATAT
>CALVME010000082.1 GCA_944342055.1 uncultured Clostridia bacterium
GCTCATGCACGGCAACGCGCCCAACCGCGTTTATTTCCGTAAAATCGGATTTACGCGGGGGATGACGGGGCAGATCCTGCGCTACGGGCTTCCCTCGGGCATTCAGAATTCGGTGATCGCGATCGCCAACCTCTTCGTGCAGTCCAACATCAATTCGTTCGAGACGGACGCGGTGGCGGGGTGCGGCTCTTATGCAAAAATCGAGGGATTCGCCTTTTTGCCCGTCACTTGTTTCGCCTCGTCGCTTGCAACGTTTGTGGGACAGAACCTCGGCGCCAGACAATATGACCGCGTAAAGAAGGGCGTCAAATTCGGCGTGATCTGTTCGATCAGCATGGCGGAATGCATCGGGGTGATCATTTTTGTCGCCGCCCCCCTTCTCGTCCGCATGTTCAACGATTCGCCTGCGGTAATCGAATACGGCGTTTTGCAGTCGAGGACAGAGGCGCTCTTCTATTTTCTGCTCGCGTTTGCGCACTGCGTCGCGGGCATCTGCCGAGGGGCGGGACGACCGATCGTGCCGATGGCGATCATGCTCGGCTTCTGGTGCGTGGTGCGCGTCGTCTACATCGACATTGTTTTGAAATTTATTCCGCAGATTCAGATGATCTTTTGGGCGTATCCGCTCACTTGGGGGCTCAGCTGTATCGTGTTCTTGATCTATCTGCTGAAGGCGGATTGGATGTATCACTTTGAAAAGAGAGATCGCCGTGCAAATCAGGCGTAAAAAATGCGGCAGGGGTTTCCCTGCCGCAAGTGCGTTCTGTCGATCAGTTGCAACCGCAGCCGCATCCGCAGCCGTGCGAATTTCCGATGCCGCCGATCGTGCCGTTTTTGCACAGGCAATAGACGAGAGCGATCAGGATGGGGAGAGAGCAGCCCGAAAAAATGCCTTCGGCGCCTTGATTGCAGCAACCGAGCACGAGCAGCAGAATGAGGATCCAAAGGCAGGAATTGCCTCCGAGCATATCGAAACAGTTCATAAATTTTTTCCTCCTACTTTGTCGGAAGGGGAGTATGTAAGTGGGTCTCCGCGATCCGTTCTACTAAATAATATTGCGTTTTTCGAAAAATTGTTCTTGAACTCTAAAAAAAGGAATTGAGCATAGAGTTCATTTACTTGCCTTTTGGCATGAAAATTGTTATAATAACACCGTATATCGGCAGATACGAGAGATCTGACCGATTTTATAAAAATTTTCTTTTTTTCACAGATATTCGGGCACGAAATCTGATGGAGGTTTTTATGCAGACAAGGAAAAAATTTTTTACGGCGCGCAACGTGGCGACGCTGGGCATTTTGGCGGCTTTGGTCATCTTGTTCCAAGGTGTGTTGGGAATGGTGCCGCTCGGCTCTACGACTTGCGGTGCATTTGCGCTGGTGCCGATCGCTCTCGGGGCGATCTTGCTCGGGCCGATCGCGGGCGCGTTCCTCGGATTTTTATTTGGGGTGATGGCGATCTGCGGCGGACTGTTCGGCGGCGATATGTTCACAAAGACGTTGCTTTCTCTCGTTCCCTTGCAGACAGTCCTGATCTGCCTCGTTAAGGGCACGCTTGCCGGTGCTGCTTGTGGGTTATTGTATCGCCTCGTTGCCAAATGCAACGCTCACGTCGGCGTGTTTGCGGCGGCGGCAATTGCGCCCGTCGTCAATACGGGAATCTTCCTCTTGGGCGCGCTTTTGATCAAGGACGCCATTCTGGCGGTTATGGCTGAGAACGCAGTTTCGTTCGGTGCGTTTGTCATACTCATCCTTACGGCGAACTTTTTATTTGAATTTATCATCAGTTTGATTTTAAGCCCTGCCATCTATGTGATCATGCAGGTGGTCACCAAGCAGATGCGCCGCAGGAGCTGAGGAGAGCGCATGATTCTCTGCATTGACATCGGGAACACCAACATCAAGTACGCGATCTACGACGGCGACGACCTCAAGGTATCTTTCCGCGTGGCGACGGCGCACAACCGTACGTCCGACGAATATGGCTGTCAGCTTATCGATATTCTGGCGATCAGGCACATTGCGCCCGAAGACATTACGGGCGGCATCCTCTCGTCCGTCGTGCCTTCGCTCGATTATACCGTATCGCACATGTGCAAGTCCTATCTTCACATCACGCCGCTGATGCTGGCTCCCGGTTTGAAGACGGGGCTCAACCTCAAGGTGGAAAATGCCAAAGAGGTGGGGGCGGACCGCATCGTGAATTGCGTATCCGCCATCCGCAAATACGGGCGGGGGACGCCGATGATCGTCGTGGATTTCGGCACCGCCACGACGTTCAACGCGATCAGCGAACAGGGAGAATTTCTGGGCGGCGTGGTCGCGCCGGGCATCAAAGGCTCCCTCGATTCTCTCGTCAACGGCACGGCGAAACTGCCGCGCGTCGAGATCGAAGCGCCCAAATGCGCGATCGGGAAAAATACCGTCACGAACATGCAGGCGGGCATCGTGTTCGGCTTTGCGGGATTGGTCGATTAAATTGTGAAGAAGATGAAAAAGGAGCTTAAGGCAACAGACGTCGTCACAGTGGCGACAGGCGGCTTCAGCGATGTGATCGCAAAAGAGATCGACAGCATAGACGTCGTGGATAAAATGCTGACGCTGGACGGTCTCAAATACATTTACAGTCTGAACGAAACGGAGGGAATTTGATCATATGAAAAAGGTCGGAGTTGCGATTTTGGGTTTGGGCGTCGTCGGAGGCGGCACCTATCAGATCTTGACGCAGCACAGAGAATTTTATGCCAAGACGCAGAACGTAGACATTGCGGTGGAAGCTGTTTTGGAGCGCAACCGCGACCGCGCGTTCTCTCTCGGCGTTCCCGAGGAGATCATCGCGTCCAACATCTACGAGGTCATTTCCAATCCCGCCGTGGATATCGTCGTCGAAGTGATCGGCGGTGTCGGCGTGGCGCGTGAATTCGTACTGGACGCGTTGAACGCAGGCAAGTCCGTCGTGACCTCCAACAAAGAGCTCATCTGCAAGTACTGGCACGAGCTTGAGCGCGCGGCAAAGCGCAACAATGCGGGACTCTTCTTCGAGGCGAGCTGCGTGGGCGGCGTTCCCATCATCCGCACGCTTTTGGACGGGTTGCAGGCAAATCACATCACTTCGATGATGGGCATCGTCAACGGCACGACCAACTACATCCTCACCAAAATGATGAGCGGCGGCGGCAGCTATGAGGAGATCCTCAAGGAGACGCAGAAGCTCGGCTATGCGGAGGCGGATCCGACTGCGGACGTCGAGGGCTTCGACGCTTCGTACAAACTCTCCATTCTCGCCAGCCTTGCCTTCCACACCAAAGTGCCTCTCTCCAAAGTTTACCGTGAGGGCATCACGAAGATCGCGCCTGAAGACATCATCGCGGCGAAGGAGCTCGGATACGTCATCAAACTGCTCGCCATCGGCAAGCAGACCGAACAGGGCATTGAAGTGCGCGTGCATCCGACGTACATCAAGGCGGATCATCCGCTCGCTTCCGTCAACGACAGCTTCAACGCCGTATATATCACGGGCGACGCCGTGGAAGACGTCATGCTGTACGGCAGGGGCGCGGGAGCGCTTCCGACGGGCAGCGCGATCGTGAGCGATGTCATCTATGCCGCGACGCACAAGGAAGTCAAATACGCGACGTTCAAGAATACGGCGGAGGCGGACAAGGGAACGAAATTTGTCACCAACTTCCGCAGCGCGTATTACATCCGCATGTCCGTCACGGATAAGGCGGGCATGCTCGCCAAGATCACGGGCATTTTCTCCAAGTACGGGATCAGCATCGGCGAAGTGATTCAGAAGCGCCGCGCCGAAGGCGATACCGTGCCGTTGATCTTCGTCACGCACGACACGCAGGAACTGAGCGTGCGCCGCGCGGTCGAAAAACTCAAAGAGTGCGACGACATCACGAAAGTCGATTCCGTGATCAGGGTGGTTTCTTAAACAGTCAGGCGGGGCTTCGGCTCCGCCTTTTTGCAAGCAAAGGAGGAACGCATGAGAGGATTGTACATCGATAACGCGGGATTGCAGATCCCGAAATTCACGGAGCACAGGGAGCTGTTCAAAGAGGCGTTCGCCCGCAGGGGCGCGGAGCTGTGTTGCGCGACGAACGAGGAAAAGATCTCGGGAAATTATGATTTTTGCCTGTTTTACGACAAGGACGTAGCACTCTGCCGCTTTTTGGAAAAGCGCATGCCCGTGTTCAACTCTTCGAGGGCGATCGCCGTGTGCGACGACAAGGGGCTGACGGCGGCGGAGCTGTCTCATTTGCCCATGCCCAAGCAGATCGTGTCTCCTCTGATTTACAGCGGCAGCCTTTCGGAAGGCTTTCTTTTGCGGGTCGGGGAGGAACTCGGGTTTCCGCTCGTCGTCAAGGCGGCGAAGGGCTCTTTCGGGGCGCAGGTGACGCTTGTGCGCTCTCGGGAGGAACTTTTTGCCCAGGCGAAGCGGGCGGGAACGTCTTCCCTCGTCTTTCAGGAATACGTCGAGGCGAACGGCGAGGACATCCGCCTGTATGTGGCGGGAGAGCGCATATTTGCAGGACTGAAGCGCAAGGCGGCAAAGGGGGATTTCCGCGCCAATTTGTCCGTCGGCGGAAGCATGACGCCTTATGAGCCCACCGCGCGCGAGGCAGAGCTTGCGATCGAGGCGTGCCGCGGCGTCGGGGCGTCCTTTGCAGGGGTCGATCTCATCGGCGGGGCGCGCCCGCTCATATTAGAGGTCAATTCCAACGCACATTTCAAAAATCTTTTACTCGGTACGGGGCGCAACTATGCGGACGCGGTCGCGGACTATATTTTGAAAAGCGTATGAAAACTGCCATCGTCTATACGGAGGAGCGGCTGCGCGTCAACCGCTTTTTCGCGGAAACATTGTCTTCGTATCTCGGGGCGGACGTCGTCGATCTCTCCGTTTCCGACGATTACGATCTTTATATCTTCCGCACCGAAGACGCGGCGCTGCGCGCCGAGCTGGAAGGAAAGGGAAAGCGCGTCGTCAACAACGCGCTGACGGGCGTCATTGCCAACGACAAGCATTTGAGCTATGAACTTGCGGCAGAGCTCGGCGTTCCGTTTTTGCCGTACGTCCTGCAGGGAGAGGGCGAGATCGGCTATCCCTGCGTGGTCAAGTCGCGCTTCGGACACGGCGGGAAGCAGGTCTTCTGGGCGGACGATAAGCGGGAGGCGGAGCGCCTTCTGAAGGGCGAAGGTTATCTTTTGCAGAAGCCGAGCGAAAATCGTGGTGAGGACATCCGTATGTATTGTCTGGGGGGAGATGTGCTCGCCGCCATGCGGCGGAAGAACGAAAACGATTTTCGCAGCAACTTTACGCTGGGCGGCTCCTGCGAGCGCATCGCGCCGCCCGCCGAGCTCGTCGGACTGTGCCGCCGCTTTTACGAGGCGCTCCGCTTCGATTTTGTCGGCATCGATTTTCTCGTCGAGCGGGAGGGGTATCTGTTCAACGAGATAGAGGACGTGGTCGGCACCCGCATGCTCTACAGCGCGGGGCTGGACGCGGCGAAACGGTTTGCCGACTATCTCAAAAGCGAAAAATGCGAATAGGAAAGAGCCCCCGCGCATAAGATAAAATACTTCTTATGCATGGGGGGATTATGCAGATCTATGTGTTGCAGAAAAGTTCATTCTTACTGCGCGGCAGGGCGAGTTTCCTGCTGCCCATCTTGGGAAAAAACGCGCTCGTGCTGCTGTGCGAGCGTTTCCATGCGGCGCCCCTCTCGGTGACGGATTTCAGAAACGGAAATTTCGCTCGGGAGACAGGCGCCGTGATTTTATATCCCGAATATCCGTTTTTGTCGACGGAGACCCTGTGCGACGTGTTGAAGCGCCGCCCGCCGCATGCGGAATGGGTGGGGTTCCCCGCGGGGCTCATTTTGCAAAACGGGACGGAGCCGCCCGTCCGCATGCAGGCGGA
>CALVME010000083.1 GCA_944342055.1 uncultured Clostridia bacterium
AGAAGGATCCACCTGTTCCCATTCCGAACACAGAAGTTAAGCTTCTCCACGCCGAAAGTAGTAAACGGGACACTGTTTGCCAGGATAGGTAGTTGCCACTTTTTTTATGCCTTTTTTGCCCCGCGTACCCCGCGAGGTTTTCTTTTGCCCTGCCGCCGCCTCAAAGCGTAAACAGAGACTTCGCTTCAGAGTAGACAGACAGAGGCTCCGTTTCCAATAATATGTATTCTTTGCTTTGTGTGCGCGGTTGAACTTATGCCGCCGTTGCGGTTACCCCGCGTTCCTTGCGGGGGCGTTGCCCTCTGTGAGTATGAACTCTGCTCAGGACGGACGGCATGTCCGCGCTTTCGGGCATTGTTTTGTCCGCAAAAACCTGTCCGTGCTGCTTGCAGAGATGCGTTGCTCCGTTTGACAGGGCGCTGCGTCGGGCGGTTTTTTCTTTGATAGATCGGTCTTTTCGCGCGATCCGACAGCTCCATCGCCGTACGAGCATATCTCCGTTGCGCATCCACCCTCTTTATCTCCTTGCAAAAACGGTTCGTGCCTGCCGGGTCTTCCCCTTGCGCCGCGCTTCCGCGTCGACTTTTCGTCGATCCTGTTTACATCGTCTGTCGGCAGGATCTTTTTGTTTGAACCGATACGTGCGTATCGGTAATTTTTTGGCTCGGCGTGTTTCGACGGATGGAAAACGCCCCGAAAGGTTTTTCGGGGCGCAAAATCATGCATCGTTTATGTCTTTTTGTTGTCGGTTTCCTCGGGTTTCTTTTCGGCAGAAAGCGCATCTGTCGGGTCGGGACGATATTCCAAAATGTCTCCCGGTTGACAGTTGAGCGCCTTACAGATCGCCTCTAATGTGGAAAAGCGAATGGCGCTTACCTTTCCCGTTTTGATTTTGGAAAGGTTGACGTTTGCGACTCCGACTTTTTCGGAGAGCGTATTCAAGGACATTTTTCTGTCCGCCATAACGCGACCCAGCTTCAGAATGATGGGCAAGAGGTACCTCCCTCACAGGGTTTCGTCTGATTGTTTTTGCAGATCCGCCCCGTATTGAAATATTTTACTGAGCAACAACAAGAGCAGAAAGCCCAAAATATAGCCAAGTTCGAATCGGAAGTTGACAGAGCAAGAAGAGACTGCTTGACCTGAGAACAATTTCGTCAGATCGAATGCACTGAGCAGAACAAGCGAAGAGACTCCCTGTAAGATCATTTGCAGAATGCCTGTGCCGAGGACGACGAAGGCAAGTTTTTTGAGCGAGCTCCCGACGATCCTGTCAAACGGTTTGCCGTTTGCGACCGAGTCGAGGATGTTGTGCAGATAGCAAAATACCATGCAAAGCACACTGACGTAAAACACGATCTGCACAAGCAACAGAGAAACCAAAGCCCGCACCTGATCGGCGGTATAGTACAGATTGAGCTTGAAGCTGAAACTGCCCAGATCGATATGAATGAGTTTGTCCGTCAGCCACGCCTCACGGAAGAGCAACATCGCCAGCAGACTGACGAATAAAACGACACCGATCACGATCACGACCCAAAACAGGACGGAAAATACTTTCTTCAGAATGTTTGCGGTTTTTGTCATGCTTTTCATCACACATCTCTCCTGATTTGATTTGCGGCTTCAGTATAACAGAGATATGCAGGACTGTCAATATAAATTAACGAAAAACATTAAAAAATATATTTTTATCATAAAAATATTTTCTGATCTTGCCGTTTGCCTGGTTGTGTCATCGCAAATTTATGTCGGTTGCAACGCTTTTCTGATCTCTGCGACGATCGCTTTGTTGCCGATCGGCACGGTGTGGCGGGAGAGATTGTCTTCCGTTTCTCTGTCGGCGATGGCCTCAAAAACAGCGGCGGGAAGAGAGGGGAGCGCTTCCTCCTGCAGGACGCGGCAAAGTCCTTTTTTGCGAAAATATTCCGCATTTTCGATCTGATCTCCCCGCGACGCATGACAAAGCGGGATGAGAAGGGATTTTTTCCGCAGAGCCAGCAGCTCGAATACGGTGTTTGCGCCTGCGCGGCTGACGACGAGGTCTGCCGCGGCGTAGGCGGACGCCATATCTTGTTCATATTCGAGCTGCACATAGCGTTTCAAGTTGCTCCCGACGACGTTGCCTTTGCCGCATATGTGCAGGATCTGACAGGTTCGGGTGAGCGCCGAAACGTTTTGCCGCAATGCGGCGTTGATCGCCGCCGAACCGCTGCCTCCTCCGAATACCAGGACGACGGGAAGATCGCCATGCAATCCGTATTTCTGCCGCGCAGAGCGTCGATCGCCTTCAAACAGTTCTCTCCGCACGGGGTTGCCGGTATATTTTCCGTTTTTGAGTTTTTCCGCCGTCTCGGGGAAGGCGGTCAGCACGGTGCGCGAATAGTTTGCGCCGATGCGGTTAGCAAGTCCGACCGAGAGGTCGGATTCGTGCGAGATGACCGGGATGCCCAGCCGCTTCGCCGCGAGCACGACGGGCAGGGCGACGTAGCCGCCTTTGGAGAACACGAGATCGGTCTGCATGAGCCTGAGCCCCGATCTTGCCTTTTTTACGGCGTGCGCGAGCTCCCAAGGAATTTTGCAGTTCTGCAGGGAAAAGCTCCTGCGCAATTTGGGGCAGCGGATGGTATAGTAGGGAATGTGGCGGTTGGTCACCAGACTCTTTTCAATGCCGTCCGTGCCGATGTACGCAAGTTCAAAGTCGGAAAGTTCATCTGCCAGCGCGAGGTTGGGGACGACGTGTCCCGCGCTTCCTCCGCCCGTCAATACGATTTTTTTCATAAAACACCCATACTTAGTGTATGTGTGTTTTCTGCGTTTATGAGTAGAGCGCTGCGACTTGCGTCGCCGCTTTGACGAGGCGCTCCCCGATCGAGCTCGGCGATAAGACGAGAACGCTTCCGCCCAGGGAAAGCAGTTTATGGATGAGGAGCTGATCGTCGGGAACGGTGGCCTTTGCGAGCATTTGTTTTTCGTCTACGCTGTCGATGCCCAGCCAGTCGATGACTTCGGAGATCGATTCTTGCGTCAGGGAGAGCTTGAGCTCAATGAGAGATGTTTGCGTCGAGGCGAAATGCAGCGGGATATCCGATCTTGTAAACGGTTTTCTCACAAACTTCTCGCCCGTAAAGCTGAGTTTCGCGATGCGGCTGAGCCGAAAGAGACGAAAATCTTTGCGGGTACGGCAATAGGCGTAAATATACCAGATGTTTTGTTTGAGCACGAGCAGGTGCGGCTCGACGATACGGGCAGATCGTTCACCCTGGCGGGTGACGTAATCGATCTGAATGCACAGATGCGCGTCTAAGGCAGATTCGAGCTGATTGAGGTGATCGGAATAGGTATATACGTCGCCCCAAGCCGTGCCGTCCACGAGCAGATTGCCCGACACGCTCAGATCGAGTTGCTCTTTGTCGGCGCGCGCGATCAGTTTTTTGAGCACGCGCGCATAGCGTGAGTCTTCGCGTTCTCCCTTCGCGGCGACGAGCGCGTCCTTGATGGCGGCATACTCTTCTTGTCCGAAAAACCCGACGGGAAGTTTATAATAGGAAGGGATGCACAGTCCGCCGTTTCGTCCCTGTTTGGTAAAGACGGGAACGCCCGCGACGCTCAGTTCTTCGACATAGCGGTGAATGCTCCGCGTGCTGACCCCGTATTTTGCGGCGAGCGCCGTCGCGTTCACCTGCCGTTCCCGCAGGAGATCGAAGAGCATGCAGATCAGAATGTTATATTTTGTGCGCTCTGTCTTTCGTTTCATAACATAAAGATAACATACAATTTGTGTGATGTCAATTTATTTTTTGTTTTTTTGGAAAACAAGACAATATTTGCCTGTTTTATTTGATAGGATGATGACGGAGGCGGTAAATATGGGATTTTATGCGAAGCTGGTGGAGCGAGAGATGAAAAAGCGGAGAGGGATGGAGACGGAAGCGCGGCCTCTCTATGAAGAGCATGCGCTGACGGAAGCGGAATGGAGGGAAGCGAGACTGAGAAGGCTGCGCCCCGATTACTCTCGTGAAAAAATACTTTCCTCGTTCGGCGAATTGCGCGGGTTAAAAAACAGACAGTTTTTTGTCCGATAAAAAAGAAAAAAGGATGGATTTCTCGGAACGGTTGTGTTATAATAAGGGCGCTGAATAACATTGTTCCCGCTTTGCGGGAAAGGAAGTGAAAGAATGAATTATCCCGGAAATCCAAGATTTGATCCTCTGCAACTGAAGATGAAGGACTATCTCGACTGGAAAGAGGCGTGGGCGCACGATCCTTCGCTCATCGAAGACAACGGCATGTTCTATGCCTTTTCGACGGACGCGGGCAGAAACGCGCCGAAAGGTTATCAGATCCGCAGATCGGCGGACCTCATCCACTGGGAATACGTCGGCAGCGCGTTTCCGCTGAAAAATTCGGCAAAAGCGTATGCCAAGGGAAAGGGTACGGAGGAATACGGAAATCTGCTTCGCGCCTATCGCTGGTGTCTGACCAGGAAAGATGAGTCGCCTTTGCAGGTTTGTACCAAGGAAAACGGAGAGATGAGCTTCTGGGCTCCGCACTGCATCAAGGGCTCGGACGGGAAGTTCTGGCTGTATTTCTGCCTGACGGGCTACTTCGGCGGCTCGCGCTCCTGCATCGGCCTTGCCAAGGCGGACAAGGTCACGGGACCGTACAGCTGCGTGGAGCTGATCGTCTGCTCCGCCGAGGGTTGGCGCAGCCCCAACGCGATCGACCCGCAGGCGTTTTTCGATGCGGAAGGCGAACTGCACCTCGTGTACGGCTCTTACGGGCTCGGACTGCACGTTCTCGATCTGAATAAGGATACGGGATTGCGTGCGGACGGGCTGACGCGGGAGGACTTTGACGCGGGGAGATGCTCCTATCGCGACTATTTCGGGACGCAGGTTGCCTGCGGTTCCGTCGAGGGAGGCGTCATCCATTGCCATAAGGACGTCCCCGTTTACGACGCGGCGACGGACAGCTGGACGAAGAAAACCTATTATTATCTGATGTGCTCCTTCGGCTCTCTTTCGAGCGTGTACAACATGCGCTGCGGCAGGAGCGAGAACGTGCACGGTCCGTATGTCGACGTCAACGGCAATACGCTCGTCTGTTCGACGGACGTGGGCTCGGGCAACAAGCTCATGGGTTCGTTCCGCTGGGAGAACAGCAAATTTGACTACTTCTGCCCCGGACACAACGACATGTTCGTGACGTCGGGCGGGATCAACGTCATCTCCTATCACTGCAGAACGCATTATTTCAAGGCGCCTCGCGCCGTACCCCGCCGCTTCCGCAAGAAGCTTGCGCCGCATTTCCTGTTCGTCAATCAGTACACCTTCAATGCGGACGGCTGGATCGTCATGAATCCCAACCGCTTCGGCGGCGAAATCGTCTGCGACATCCCGAAAGAGGAGTTCCTCTCCGTCTCGGAAGGGTTCTACCACATGATCCGCTTCCGTCAGGACGCGGAGCAGGACGTGACGGCAGTCTCCAGGAAGGTGCGCTTCGATCTCAACGGCAGCATTTCGGGCGTCGACGGCAAGTGGAGAATGTACGGCGGACACTATATCGATCTGGAGATCGGCGGAGAGCTTTATAAGGGCGTGGTCATGCCCGCATGGCTCATCGAAGAGAACCGCGCGGGACTTGCGATCAGTGCGCTCGGCACAAAATCGGGCATGACGATTTTCTGCAACAGCGCCGTAGCGCCCGTCGTAGAGGACAAACAGAAATATTGAGACATGCCGACGGCGTCAGCCGTCGGTTTTTTTGCGCGGATTTGCTTTTTGCATGGCGACAATTTTCTTTCCTGTGTCAAAACAAACGGTGTTTGCTTGACAAATTTCACAAAAAGGGATAGAATGACAAAAAATGTATCGTCAGTCGGAGGAAAACGTCAGATATGGTAGAAAAGTGGAATATCACCATTCCGCAGCTCACGGGAGATAAGGAACGGCGCGCGTATGTCTATTTGCCGGAGGAGTATGATCCCGACGACGAGGAGCGCTACCCTGTTCTGTATATGTTTGACGGACACAACGTCTTTTTCGACGAGGACGCGACGTACGGCAAGAGCTGGGGCATGGCGGACTTTCTCGACGCCGTGGGCGCGCGGCTCATCGTCGCCGCCGTGGAGTGCAACCACGAAGGCAACGGCAGGCTGGAGGAATATACGCCCGTATCTTTCCGCGATCGGGTATTCGGAGAGGTCAACGCGAAGGGGACGATCTACATGGATTGGCTCGTCGACGAGTTCAAACCGTACATCGACGCGAATTACAAGACGCTTCCCGGGCGCGAGTACACCGCCATCGCGGGGAGCTCGATGGGCGGGCTGATGTCGCTGTATGCCGTGACGGCGTACAACCGCGTATTTTCCAAAGCGGCGGCGCTCTCGCCCAGCCTTTGGGTCTCGAAGACGGAGATCCTGCGCATGCTCCGAGAATGTCCCATGAAGAAGGATACCGTCATCTATATGGATTACGGCAGCCGCGAAATGGCGAATCACAGATCGGAAAACAGCGCGTTCCGCGCGGTTACCGATTATCTCATCAAAAACGGGTTTGCGGTCACCTCCCGCATCGTCAGCGGAGGCACGCACACGGAAGAGTCCTGGCAAAGACAGATCCCTGTCTTTATGCAGTGTTTGGGGTTGGATTTATGAACGTATGGTATGAAAAACATTACAGCGAAAAGTTAGGTCGCGACATGGAGTGCAAGGTGTACGGCGACGGGGGCGTTCCCGTGCTGTTTATTCCCTGTCAGGACGGAAGGTTTTTCGATTTCGAAAATTTCAGAATGGCGGACGCCTGGCAGCCCTGGATCGACGCCGGCAAAGTGCAGGTGTTCAGCGTCGATATTCTCGACGGCGAGACGCTGACGTCCAAAGATTGGGACAAGGATCGCCGCATCGCGAGGTATGAAGCGTGGGTTTCGTATATCGTCGAGGAGTTTGTGCCGTGGATGTGTTACGTCAACGGTTCGGGGAAACGCCCGATGGTGTTCGGCTGCTCTCTGGGCGCCCTGCACGCGGCTAACCTTTACTTCCGCTTCCCCGACGTGTTCGGCTCCGTGCTGGCGCTGAGCGGACTTTATGACCTCGACTATTATTTCGGCGGGTACAGGAACGAGCTGATCTATCGCAATTCGCCCGTGCACTATCTCTCGGGAATGCCTTCCGATCATCCCTACATCGGCAAGTACAATGCGGGAAAAATGATTTTCTGCGTCGGACAAGGCGACTGGGAGTGGGAGACAAAGGAGTACACGGCAAACCTCGAGGGAATTTGCAGGAACAAGGGCATATATGCGCAGTTCCACTATTGGGGATATGACGTAAAGCACGATTGGGATTGGTGGTTCAAGCAGGTTGCGGTCTATCTGCCGCAGCTTTTGGAAGAATAAAACTGGTAAGGTGAGCATATGAAGAATTTTGTATTTATTTCTCCGAATTTTCCTTATAACTATTGGAAATTCTGCGCAGGGCTCAAGGCAAACGGGCTGCGCGTTCTCGGCGTAGGCGACTGCCCGTACGACGAGCTGATGCCCGAATTGCGCGAATCTCTCGACGAGTACTACAAGGTCGGCAGCCTGGAAAATTACGACGAGGTATATCGCGCCGTCGCGTTCTTTGCCTTCAAATACGGCAAAATCGATTTTTTGGAGAGCAACAACGAGTACTGGCTGGAGCGCGACGCGGCGCTTCGTCAGGATTTCCACATCACGACGGGCTTTCAGCCGGAGGACATGGCGCGCGTCAAGTTCAAGTCCGGCATGAAGGCATATTACAAAAAGGCGAAGATCCCCGTGGCGCGCTATCAGCTCGTGACGGATGAGGCGGCTTGCCGCTCGTTCATCGCAGAGGTGGGTTATCCCGTCATCGTCAAGCCCGACAACGGCGTGGGTGCGGCGCATACCTACAAGCTCAGCGCGGATTGCGAGCTCGAGCAGTTCCTGCGCGAGCGCCCGCAGGACGTTCCCTATATCATGGAGGAGTTCGTGCATGCCGAGGTCTGCTCGTACGACGCGATCATAGACGAGAACGGCACGCCTGTCTTTGAGACGGGCAACGTCACGCCGAATTCCATCATGGACATCGTCAACACCAACGACAACAGCATCTACTATATCGTCAAAGAGCTCTCGCCCGACGTCCGTAAGGCGGGCAGAGCGGCGGTCAAGAGCTTCGGCGTCAGGCGCCGCTTCGTGCATTTCGAATTTTTCCGCCTGACCGAAGATCAGGAGCCTTACGGCAAGAAGGGCGCAGTCATGGCGCTCGAAGTCAATATGCGCCCCTGCGGCGGCTATTCCCCCGACATGATGAATTTTGCGAACAGCTGCAACGTCTATCAGATCTGGGCGGATATGATCGCGGGAAAGGTCGACGGCGCGGCGCAGGGCGAACATTATTTCTGCGCCTATGCGGGCAGACGGGACGGAAAGCACTTCGTATTGTCGCATGAGGATATCCTCGATCGCTATGCGCGCCAGCTGCGCATGGTGGAGCGCATCCCCGACGCGCTTGCGGGCGCGATGGGCAACCAGATGTACGTCGCCGTGTTCCCCACGCAGGAGGAGATGGACGCCTTCTATCGCGACGTGCTCGCTCAGTAACGGCAGCCGCGGAAAAGCTTGGAAAACGAAGACCGCCCCGCGCGCGGGCGGCGCAATCGGAACGACTCGAAAAGTCGGCGGGACAGGGTTTCCCGTCGGCTTTTTTTCTTTTTTGCGCTGAGCGGGGCTGGGCGGAAGAGGACAAAAAATTTTTGAAAAAAAGAAAAATTCCCTATTGACAGAAGTTTCTTATTGTGATACAATCTCAATAAGAACGGAACAGAGAGGCGCGCCGTCCCGCGTCGGACTGTTCTGGATCAGAAAAGGGAGGAAAGCGGTATGAGATATGTGTGCCGGATCTGCGGCTACATATACGACGAAGAGGCAGAGGGCGTCCCGTTCGGCGAATTGCCGGACGATTGGAAATGTCCGCTCTGCGGCGCGGCAAAGGCGGATTTTTTGCCGGAGAAGAGGGAGGAGGAACCAAAACGGGCGGCAGTCGCCTACGAAACGTTCGATCGAGACGCGCAGAAGCTTTCTGCGGGACAGCTCGCGGCGCTCTGCTCCAACCTCGCGAGGGGCTGCGAAAAGCAGTACAAGGCGGAGGAGGCGGAGCTGTTTGCGGAGCTGGCGCGGCATTTTACAGCCGCAGTGCCGCCGTGCGAGGACGCGACGGTGGAAAAGCTCGCGGATGATCTCACGCGGGACGCGGAGGATTACGCTTCCGTGCGCGCGGCTGCGGACGCGGCGGGCGACAGAGGCGCGGCGCGGGTCTGCGTCTGGGGAGAGAAGGTGACGCGCATTCTCTCTTCGTTGGTGCAGCGCTATCTCAAAGAGGGAGAGGCGCTTTTGGAAGGCACGCAGATCTGGGTGTGCAGCGTGTGCGGTTTCGTCTATATCGGGGACGAGCCTCCCAAGCTCTGCCCGGTGTGCAAGGTGCCTGCGTGGAAATTCGATCAGGTCGCGGGGAGGGCGAAAAAATGAAGAAAGTAGCGGTCAGAAATTTGCGGCTCTGCACGAAGGATTGTCTCTGCCTTTACGTCTGCCCCACGGGCGCGACGGATACGGAGAACAGCATCATCGACGTGACGAAGTGCGTCGGCTGCGGCGTATGTGCGGACGCCTGCCCGAGCGGCGCGATCAGCATGGTGCCCGAGGAATACCCGAAGCAGCAACCCAAGGCGGACGCGGTCGTCGCCTCCCTGCAGAACATGGCGCAGCGGAAGGCGGACGAAGAGAACGCGGCGCTTTCCCTCGCCGAAGGGGCGGAGAAGGACGGGCTGTATCGGCTGATGCGCGCCGTCGCAAAGTCCGAAAGGCTGGTGGCGGAGGACATCATGCGCGAGGCGGGCTATATGCTCCCCCAGAGCGGAAACACGCACGCGCTGTTGCAGGAATGGATCGACAATCCGCCTTCGTCGGATTTCCCGCGGGAAGCGGCGGAAAAGTTGCTGAAAATGATACCCGATAACGATAAAAATAACAATAAAAATAACGATAAAAGCGAGGAAAAGAAAATGAAAACTTATAAGTGTCTTGTTTGCGGAAAGGTATTTGATGTAGAGGACGGCGTCGAACCCGTATGCCCGCTGTGCGGCGCGAAGGGCGATAAGCTTGAACTCGTTGCCGTCAAGGCGAATCCCTATGCGGGGACGCAGACGGAGAAGAATCTGGAAGCGGCGTTTGCGGGAGAATCGCAGGCGCGGAACAAATACACCTACTTTGCTTCGGTGGCGAAGAAAGAGGGGTATGAGCAGATCTCCGCGCTGTTCTTAAAGACGGCGGACAACGAGAAGGAACACGCGAAGATGTGGCTGAAGGAGCTCAAGGGGATCGGCGACACTGCCGCAAATCTGAAGGCGGCGGCGGAAGGCGAGAACTATGAGTGGACGGATATGTACGAAGGGTTCGCAAAGACGGCGGAGGAAGAAGGCTTTACCGAGCTTGCCAAAAAGTTCAGACTCGTCGCGGCGATCGAGAAGCATCACGAGGAGAGATATCGTGCGCTCCTGAAGAACGTAGAGACGGCTTCCGTGTTCGAAAAGAGCGAAGTGAAAATATGGGAGTGACGCATCTGCGGACATATCGTGGTCGGGACCAGAGCTACCGAGGTCTGCCCGACCTGCGCGCATCCGCAGAGCTATTTTGAAATCCATGCGGAAAACTATTGAGAAAAGAGAGCCCGAACGGGCTCTTTTTTTTGCGGAGAGGATTTACGATCGGGAAGGCGGTATTTTTCCGTTCCCGATTGACAAACGGTGCGTTGTATGCTAAAATGACGGTGATTTGTTTTTTCGATCAGACAAGGAGGAAATTGCATGGGAAATCACGCAAACAAGATCGACGTGCGCACATGGAAACAGAAGTGCGAGGCGGCGGAAGATTTCTACGGATTGTTTTTTGAGGACATCAACCGTTCCGGAGACGGCGGGCTGTATCCCGAGATGATCCGCAACCGCTCGTTCGAGGACGGGATACCGCCCAAGGACGTCAGGACGGAAGGCGAAGACAACGCGATCATCATCAACGAAAACGGCTGGCCCGACGTATTCAATCACGGCGAGGGCATTCCACATTGGACGAAAGATCTGCCCTATACGCCCATTCCCGCCTGGTATGCGCACAACGCTTCCATGGCGCTCAGCGATGATACGCTCAACCGCTGGCGGGAGGCGGCGCTTCTCGTCACCTTTTTCAAGGGCGGTTCGGTGTACAACGTCGGCTATGCGGGCGTTCCGGCGGAAGCGGGCAAGAGCTACGATTTCTATTGCTTTGCGGCTTCCAAGGGAATCTCTATGACCGTCTCGCTGGAGGGCGAGGACGGCACCGTCTATGCAAAGGAGCTCTTGAACGTCAGCGGCGGTTATGCGCGTTACGACGCCGTGCTGACCGCGTCGGCGAGCGATCCCAAGGCGCGCCTCGTGTTCCGCGCAGACGAAGGCGAGGTGCTCTTCGGATTCACTTCGCTCATGCCGCAGGAGACCTTCTGCGGGCACGGGTTGAGAAAGGATCTGTGCGAAATGCTCGCGGGGCTTTCGCCCAAGTTCCTGCGCTTCCCCGGCGGCTGTATCGTCGAGGGCTTCACCAGAAGCACGGCGATGCGCTTCTCGCATACGATCGGCCCCGTCTGGGAGAGACCTTCTCATCAGCTCGTATGGCACTATCGCGCGAGCAACGGGCTCGGCTTCCACGAATATCTGCAGCTTTGCGAGGATCTCGGCGTGGCGGCGCTGTACGTCTGCAACGTCGGTCTGACCTGCCAGGCGCGCGCGGCGACCTGTTTCGAGGGCGAGGAACTCAACGAGATGCTGCAGGAGACGTTCGACGCGCTCGAGTACGCGATGGGCTCCGAAAAGACGCATTTCGGTAAGATGCGTGCGCGCATGGGACATCCCGCTCCCTTCCCCATCCGCTACATCGAGATCGGCAACGAGAACTCCGGCGCAGAGTATTTCCCGCGCTATCTGAAGTTCTATGAGGCGATCAAGGCGCGCTATCCAGACATCATTCTCATCTACGATACGCACACGGAGCAGGAGGGACTTCCCACAGAGATCGCGGACGAGCACTACTACGACGTGCCGAACTTCTTCTCCGAGCATGCGGACATGTTCGACGCTTATCCG
>CALVME010000084.1 GCA_944342055.1 uncultured Clostridia bacterium
AACTTCACGAGCTCGACGAGGATCTGCGACATATAGTTGTAGAGCGCGAGAATGCCGCCCTGCGTCAGAAGCCCCGCCTCCACGCGGATCGCGCCGAAGTAGATGAGGGCGACGATCGCGAGGTTGACGATGACATAGGTCAACGGATTGAGAAGCGCGGAGATGCGCCCGACAAAGAGCTGCATCTTCGTGAGCGCCTCGTTTTCGCCGTCAAACGCCTCGACTTCGCTGCGCTCCTTGCGGAATGCGCGGAGCACGCGCACGCCCGTCAGATTGTCCTTCGTACGGCTCAGAACGCTGTCCAGTTTGCCCTGCACTTTTTTGTAAAGAGGAATGGATGCGAGCATGATCGCAAAGACCACGACGCAGAGCAGCGGAATGGCGACGGTAAAAATGACCGCCTCGCCGGGATCGACGACGAAGGCGAGGATCATCGCGCCCGCGACGATGAACGGCGAACGCAGGAGCAGGCGCAAAAACAGATTGACGCCCGACTGCACCTGATTGACGTCCGTGGTCATGCGGTTGATGATCGTACCCGTGCCGACGGTGTCGAGCTCGGTGTAGCTGAAGGACTGCACTTTTCTGAAGAGTTCCCGCCTCAGTTTGACCGAAAAGCCGACCGCGGCTTTTGCGGAAAAATACTGGGCAGTGATCGAAAAAGCGAGTCCGACGACGCCGAACGCGAGAAGGACGAGGCACATCTTGACGATGTAGCCGACGTCGTTGCCCGCGATGCCGACGTCAACGATCTGTGCGATGACGAGCGGCACGACGAGCTCGAAACTCGCCTCCAGCAATTTGAAAAAGGGAGCCAGAAACGCTTCCTTTTTGTATGCGCTGAGATATTGGAAAATATTCATTGCTCAGAATTCCGCCTTTGAATCTCTCGAAAACAATTTGAGGATGATCTCAAGACAGTCGGTCTTGTCCTCGCTGTAGCAGGCTTCGCAGACGGCGTCCGTGATGGGAAGCTCGACGCCGTAACGCTCCCCGAGCTTTTTCATGGCGAGCGACGTCGTCACGCCCTCCGCCAGCTTGGTAAAGCGGCTGCCCCTGACCATGCTTTCGCCGTAAGCGCGGTTGTGGCTGAACGGCGAAAAGAGCGTCGTCTCGTAATCTCCGAGGTGCGCGAGCCCGTAGGCGGAAAGCTCGTTGCCGCCCATCGCCTTGATGAGCCGCGCCACCTCCCGCGCGCCGCGCGCCATGAGCGGGCCTTTGAGCGAGACGTAACCCGCCCCGTCGAGCGCGCCGGCCGCAATGCCCATGACGTTCTTTGCCGCCGCGCCGATCTCGGTGCCGATGAGGTCGGTCCCGTAATAGAAGCGGATGAGATTGCTCTTGAAATTGTCGGCGAGAAAGGTCTTGAGCGACTGCGACGCGGAATCGATGACCATGCAGTTGGGGATGCCCTGCGTGAACGCCTGAATGTGCCCGGGGCCGACCCAGACGGCGATGTTCTGCGCATCGATGCCGCTCTCCGTCAGCACTTCGGAGAGGCGCTTGCCCGTCTCCACCTCGATGCCCTTCATGCAGAGCACGAACTTCTTGTCCGAAACGTCGTATTGCGTCACGCGCTTCATGAAGCCGCGTAGCCCCTGCGAGCTGATGGATATGATGACGATCTCCGCAAAAGAGACCGCCTCTTCGAGATCTGCCGTCAGGCGGATGCGCGGGTCGAGCGCCACATATTCGTTTTTGCCCGTCGTCTTGAGCACCTGATAGGAATAGTCTTCCTCGGGCCCCCAGCTCGTCACCTCATAATGCTTGTACGTCGCGAGATACCAGGCGATGAAGGAACCCCACCTGCCGCATCCCAGCACGGATATTTTCATAACTTTCTCCTTTACAATTCTTTTCGTTCGGACAGCGCGCGCGAAAGCGTGACTTCGTCCGCATATTCGAGCTCCGAGCCGATAGGTATGCCGTGCGCCAGCCTCGTCACCTTCACGCCGAGCGGCTTGACGAGCTTCGCAATGTACATTGCCGTCGCCTCCCCCTCTACGTCGGGGTTGGTCGCCATGATGACCTCTTTGACGGGCTCCTGCAGCCGCGCGAGCAGCTCTTTGATGCGGATGTCGTTGGGTCCCACGCCGTCCATGGGGCTGATCACGCCGTGCAAGACGTGATATACGCCCTTGTATTCGTGCAATTTTTCGAACGCGACGACGTCCTTGGGCTCCTTGACGACGCAGATGACGCTCTTGTCTCGGAGCCGACAGATATCGCACACTTCGGAGACGGAATAGTTACCGCACACCTTGCAGTATTTGACGCGGCGCTTTGCGCCGAGCAGAGCGTCGGCAAACGCGGCGACCTCCTCTTCCGGCATCTGCACAATGCGATAGGCATAGCGCTGCGCCGTCTTTTTCCCGACGCCCGGCAGTTTTGAAAATTCGTTGATGAGCCTGCCGATCGGCTCGATGAACACTTCCACTTAACTGAGTCCTTTGAGCGCGGCGTAGGGCGCCATCTTCTGATTGTAGACCTCGTCCGCCTTCTTGTAGCCGTCGTTGATCGCCGCCATGATGAGATCTTCGAGCATTTCCACGTCTTCGGGATCGACCACGGACTCGTCCAGCTCGATGCCGTCGATGATCTTCTTCGCGTTCATATAGACGACGACAGCCTCGCCGCCCGCCGTGCCGACGATCTCCCAATCGTCGAGCTTGCGGCTCACCTCTTCCATTTCTTCCTGCATCTTCTGCGCCTGCTTCATGAGGCTCTGCATATTGCCCATGCCGCCCATGCCGCCTTTGAATCCTGCCATTTTCCTTCTCCTCTTACTTTTTTATGATCGTCTGGTCGGAAAAATCCCGCTCGAATGCGGCAAGTCCGTCCGTCGTTTCTCTCGTTCCCAAAAAATCGATGCGGTAATCGGTGACGCCCAACGAGCGGAGCGCCTCGTCGATGGTCGCCCTGCCGCTCTCGGAAGTCGCCGCCGCATAGACCATTTCCTTATCCGTGGAGAGCACGAACGTGTCGCCGTCGAACGAAGCGTCGAACTCCGTACACATCGTGATGAGCACGCCCGCTCCCCCGCGATTCAGACGACGCAGCGTCCGCAAAAATCTTCCGAAAACGTTGTTTCTCGCGCCGTCCGCAGGCTGCGCTTCGCCCGTCCTCTTGATGACGGCTGCAGGCTCTTTCGCCCGCTCCGTGCGGCGCGTTTGCGAAAAATCAGGCCGTCCGACCGTCTCTTCCGCCCCGCCCGTCGCGAAAAATTCTTCCGCGGGCGGCTCGGGGAAATCGAACGTCTCCCGCCCGGGCGACTCCTCCGTCTTTGCTCTTACGCTCTGCGCGGGATGCCTGTCCCGCACGGCGCTTTCCGTCGCGCCTCGCTCCTCGCTTTCCGCGCCGCGCCGCTCTGTCTGCAGCGGGACGATGCCGCCCTTTGCGGCCTTTTCCTCGAGCGCTTCGACGCGCGCAAGGAGCGCCGCATAGTCCCCGCCCGCATTCGTCCCGCACTTCTGCTCGAGCGCCGCCATGCGCGCCATCAGCGCTTCCGCGTCCGTATCCGCGCTCGGCATGGCGGTCTTGATGACCGCCGTCTCGAACAGGATGCGCGGGGAGGAAGCGTAGCGGAGCTTCCCTTCCGTCGCCGCGAACAGCTCGGTCGCCCGCAGCACGCGGTGTCCGTCCGCCTTCTTCGCGACGCCGTCCACGATCTCAAACAGATCGTCGGGAAGCCCGATGAGCTCCTTCGCGCCCCTGCACAGTTTGGCGATCGCCAGGCGGTTGAGAAATTGCAGCATATCCTTGCAGAGCACGCCCACGTCCTTGCCGGAGGCGAGCATCTTTTCCGCGAGAGTGAGCGCCGCGCTCTTGCCGAGCAGCATCGCCTCCGCGAGCGCCGCGATCTCTTCGATGTCCGCGTTGCCGAGCACCGCCTCGACCGCGTCGTACGTCAGCTTGCCGCCATCGTAAGAGACGCAGGTGTCCGCGATCGAGAGCATGTCGCGCGCGCTTCCCGCGCCCGCGCGCGCGATCGCGGAGATCGCCTCTTCCTCGTATTCCTTCCCGATCTTTTCGAGCACCTGCCGCAAAAGCCCTTCGAGCTCTTCGCGCGAGAGAAGGCGGAAATCGAAGCGCATGCATCTTGAAAGAATGGTCGCGGGCAGTTTGTGCGGCTCCGTCGTGGCGAGGATGAAGATCGCATGGCGGGGCGGCTCTTCGAGCGTCTTCAACAGGGCGTTGAACGCCGAATCCGAGAGCATGTGCACCTCGTCGACGATATATACCTTGTATTTTCCGTTGACGGGAGGGTATTGCACCTTCTCGCGCAGATCACGCATCTCGTTGACGCCGTTGTTCGACGCCGCGTCGATCTCGACGATGTCAAGCGAGGAAGGGTCCGCCAGGGCGCGGCAGGTGTCGCACATGCCGCACGCGGAGCCGCCGACGGGATGCTCGCAGTTCACCGCGCGCGCAAAGATCTTGGCGACGCTCGTCTTGCCCGTTCCGCGCGGGCCGCAAAAAAGATAGGCATGCCCCACTTTGCCCGTCTCGATCTGATTGGTCAGGATTTTGACGATGTGCGTCTGTCCGATCAGCCCGGAAAAGGACGAAGGACGGAACAGCCGATACAATGCGAGGTATGCCATTATCGTATCTCCTTTCTCAATTTATTTTTCGCCCTTTGCAACGCGTTATCCACGCTTTTGTAGGGTTTGGAGAGGGACGCGGCGATCTCCGCCGCGCTCAGGCCGTCCATATACAGGACGACGACCTGAAATTCAAACGCCGACAGAATCCTTCCCATCAGCTGCAAAAATTCCTGTTTGTTCTCTCCGTCGATGACCGCAAGCTCGGGATCTTCCGCCGCTTCCAAAGCGGACTCCTCGATGGAGACTGAGGTGTTGAGCGCACGGTTTTTCAGGCGAGTCGCGCTCTTTACGGCGTCGATGATGCGCCGCTGCACGCACAGAGAGGCAAACGTGCGGAAGGAAGAGGAACCGTCGTAGCCGACGATCGCCTCGTAAAGCCCGATCATGCCCTCCTGCACGAGATCTTCCTGTTCCCCGCCGACCAGAAAAAACTGCCGCGCCCTGCTCTTGACAAAGTAGCGGTATCTGTTCAAAAGCTGTTCAGTCGCAGCCTTGTCCCCGCCCTTGCCGCGCGAGAGAAGTTCCTCGTCCGTCATAGTTTTTCGCGCTTGCGGACGGCTTCGTAACACGCGACGCCGAGCGCCACGGAGGCGTTGAGGGAGTTGACCTTTCCGAACAAAGGAATGGAGAGCGTGCCGTCGCAAAGCTCCCTGGTCAGGCGATGCACGCCGCTGTCTTCTCCTCCGACGACGAGCGCGAGGTTGCCCGTCAGGTCTGCCTGATAAATGCTCTGTTCCCCCGCCTCGAGGGCGTACACCCAATAACCGCTCTCTTTGAGCGTTTCGATCGCGCGGTTGAGGGAAGACACCTTCGCCACCTTGACGTGCTGCGCCGCGCCCGCGGAAATGCGGATGACCGCCTCGTTGACGGTGGCGCTCTTCGCCTTGGGCAAAACGACGCCGTCTACGCCTGCGCACTCGCACACGCGCAGAATGCTGCCTAAGTTATGCACGTCCTCGATGGAGTCGCACAGCACGATAAACCCGCCGTTTTTTCCCTTCGCCGCGACGATGTCCTCGAGTTCGCAGTACGCGTAGTCCGTCGTGTAGGCGATGACGCCCTGATGGTGTCCCGTCTCGGACGTCTTGTCGAGCACCGCGCGGGAGACGAACTGCACGCGCACGTCGCGCTTCCTCGCCTCCGCAAAAATGCGGGAAAGGGAGCCCTGCGCCCCCTGTTCGAGCATGATCTTGTCTATGGCCTTGTCCGTTTTGAGCAGTTCGAGCACTGCGTTTCTTCCTTCAGTCTGCATGATGCATCTCCAACAATTCGTCGATCCTTCGGTGCTGTCCCGTCAGATACAGATAGCCGATCACCGCCTCGAAGCCCGTCGATCGGTTGTACTCCGCCACCGTCGCATGTTTGCTCTTCATGGGCTTTTTGGCGTTTCTGCCCCGCAGAAAAATCGCATTTTCCTCTTCCGTCAGGAGAGGCAGCAATTCGTCGGTGCGTCCGCTCTGACCGTGCGCAGAGACCTGCTGTGCCGCAAGGCGGTTGAGCTCGCCCGTCTTATAGTCGGAAGCGAGCGCGAGCTTCTGCCGCACATACAGGGTAAACACGGCGTCCCCCACAAACGCGAGCACGACGGGATTCATCTGCCGCGCCTCTCTTTCCGTTATTTTCGTGTCAATGCTGAACATAAAAACCCCGAAGTCGTTATTGTTTGATTATAACACGAAAAAGAAAAAAAGGCAACAGGATTGCCTTTCACGAAGAAACATTTTTTGCGAGGAAGGAGAGCACGCCGCGCGCGATGCGCTCCGCCGCCGTGCGCCGATACGCCTCGGAGACCGCGAGCGCCTCGTCGTCCGGATTGGAGAGAAAACCGCACTCGACAATGACGGATGGGTACGCCGTGCAGTTGAGCATATAGTAGTCGCCGATGAGGGGCGTGCGCGCCGAAGGCGTCCCCTCGAAGCCGTTGAACTGACTCTGGATCGCCATGGCGAGCGCCTCGCCCGAACCGTCCCCGCGGCGGAAAAACACGGTCGCGCCGCGCTTGGAGCGGTCGGCAAAAAAATTCTGATGCACCGACACGACGGCGTGCGGCGCCGTCTTCTCGATGATCTCCCTGCGCTTTTCCATGTCGCGTCTCTTAAAATACCTGGCGGTCGTGCCGTACAGCCCCGCCTGCGTCTTTCTTGTGAGCGTGACCTCCACCCCCGCGTCTTCCAGCTCTTCCTGCAAGAAGAGCGCGATCTCTAAATTGATGTCGCTCTCTTTCGTTCCCGTCGTTACGCCGGACACGCCGCCGTCGATGCCGCCGTGCCCCGCATCTATCACGACGCGCAAAGCATTGTAGCCCCCGTAAGTCGTGCGGGCTATGGCGGACAGGCACATCCAGAGCGCGGCGATCCCCGCGAGCGCAAGCGCCGCGATCCCCGCTATCGTCTTCTTGTTCATACGATATGATATGCGCTTGTCTCCCTCTCTATGTCCCAAAAAAACGGGTGCAAAAGCCGCCGCATCGGCATGCGGCTTTCCGGACAGAAAATAGGCGCGTTCCCCGCGCCCTCTGACGATCAGATTTCAATCTCCATGCCGTCGTATGCGGCGACGACGCCGTAGTCGCGCTCTATTTTTGCGAGATTTTCCGCGAGCGGCGCCTCGTTGTGCGAAAAATGCGTGATGACATACCGCGTGTCCGAGCGCACCGCGCCGACGCACTCCAGCTCCCGTTTGACGCGCATGTTGTCTTCGATTCCCATGTGCCGCGCCTCCTCGCCCGCCGTCCTGTGTGCGAACGTGCAGTCAAAACTCACGAGATCGACGCGAAGCCCATGCAGATGCTCGTACACCTCGTCGTACAGAAGCCCCGTATCGTTGAGATAAAGCACCCTCTTTTCGCCGCATTCGATGAGATAGACGAACGCCTCCTCCGCCTTGGAATGGCGGGCGGGCAGGGGCGTGACGGCGTAAGCCCCGATCTCCTGCGTCCGATAAGCGGAAAGTTCCGCAAAGGAAATGCCCTGCCGCACCTCCTCCCGCATTTCGCGGCGGGTGCATTCGAGCAATACCTTTCCCACCTCCGCGTTGCCGTAGATCGAGAGCGTGCCGCTCGTCATGGAATGCGCGTATTTGTAGCCGCGCAGCACGAAGTCATGCGCATAAAAGTGGTCCATGTGCGAATGGGTCACGAGCAGATGCGAGATCGCCGACAGATCGACGCCGAAGCGCAGGGAGTGCCAGTATGCGTCGGGCGGAAAATCGACGGAGAGCGTCCCGTCGATCAAGACCTGCGAACGCGTCCTGATCTCCCTGCCCCCGCGCGCCCTGGCGGTTTCGCAGACGGGACAATGGCAAAAAGCGGCGGGAACACCTTCCGCCGCTCCCGTGCCGAGATAGAGCAATTTCATTTATACCTCGTAGATGACGGACACGGGTCCGTCGTTGTGCTGTTCGATCTGCATGTCCGCCCCGAACACCCCCGTTTTGACGGGAATCCCGCACGAAGACAGGAGTTCCGCCTCATAGCGATAGAGCGGTTCCGCGATCTCGGGACGCGCCGCCTGCGTAAAGCTCGGACGGTTGCCGCGAGAGCAGTCGCCGTACAGCGTAAACTGGGAAATGAGCAGAATTTCTCCGCCCACTTCCTTCACCGACAAGTTCATCTTGCCGTTCTGATCTTCAAATACGCGGAGCGATGCGACGCGCTTTGCGATCGCCTCCGCCTGCGCGGGCGTATCCCCCTCCTTTACGCCGAAATAGACGGCGAGCCCGAACGGTATCTCGGAGACGAGCGTGCCGTCCACGAAAAGGCGGGTGCGCTTTACGCGCTGCACGAGCACCTTCATTATCTCTTGACGCGGTCGAGATATTCGCCCGTTCTCGTATCGACGCGGATGACTTCGCCCTCGTTGATGAACATGGGCACCTGGATCTTATAACCGGTCTCAAGCACGGCGTTCTTCATGACGTTGGTCGCCGTGTTGCCCTTTACGCCGGGATCCGCCTCGGTGACGAGCAATTCGACGAAGTTTTCAGGTTCTACGGAGAAGGGCTGACCATACAGGGAACGTACGGTAACGACGTCGTTCTCTTTGATGAAGTTGAGCGCGTCCTTGACCTGATCGTAAGAGAGCATGGTCTGGTTATACTCGTCGTCCATGAATACATAGAACTCGCCGTCGAAGTAAGAGTACGTCATCTTCTTCGTCTCGACCTGCGCGGTCTCGAGCTTCGTGGTGGGGTTGAACGTCTCGTCGCTCAACACCTGACCGGTCTTGACGTTCTTCAGCGTGCATCTTACGAACGCCGCGCCCTTGCCGGGCTTTACATGCTGGAACTCGGTAACGGTGTAGACGCCGCTCTTATACTCAAACGTCACGCCCTTTCTGATTTCGCCTGCCAAAATCTGTGCCATATTTATTTCTCCTTGCCTGATTAGATTATCTGTAATTCTTTGGAGGAAGTCATAAGCGATCTGACTCTGCCCCCCTCCATGGTGCAGGAATCCTCGATGCGGATCCCGAACTGTCCGTCAAAATATACGCCCGGCTCGTCGGAAAAGACCATGCCGTCGACGATGTGCTGTACGCTCCTGGGAGAGAGCGTCGGATGCTCGTGAATGTTGATGCCGATGCCGTGTCCCAAAGAGTGCGTAAAGTACTTGTCGAGCCCGTCCTCGGCGAGCGCGCTTCTCGCGATCGCGTCGATCTCGGCGCCCGTCATGCCCGCCTTCGCCTTTTCAAACACGAGGTTGTGCGCGCGGAGCACGCTTGCATACGCCTTCTTGAATTCTGTATGCTTATGATCGTCGCCGAAGAGGAAGGTCCTCGTCTCGTCCGAGCAATAGCCTCCCACCTTGCAGCCGAAGTCGATGAGCACGGGATCGCCGAACCTGAGCTTCGTGTCGTCCGACTCGTGGTGCGGCTGGGAACCGTTCGCGCCGAAGCAACAGATCGTGTTGAACGACGTCTCACGTGCGCCGCCCTGACGCATATGGAACTCCAGCAGAGCCGCCGCCTCGCTCTCCGTCATGCCCTCTCTCAGCTCGCCTTTGAGCTTTTGCAGCGCTTCTTCCGCGATGTCGCACGCCCTCTGAATGCGGGCGAGCTCCTCTGCGGTCTTGATCGTCATCGCCTGCGTGAACGCCTCCGAACTGTCGACCAAAGCAAAGCCCTTGTCGGACAGGCGTTTGAATTCGGGATACAGCGTCTGTTCAAAGGGGATCGCCAGTTGCTTGTAACCGACGAGATAGTCGTCGATCGTCATGCCGCGCTCCATTTCTTTCACTTCGATCCCCGAGCCCGCGAGCTGTTTTCTCGCCGCCTCGGTGTAGCGCGAATCCGTAAAAAAGACGTCCTTGTCCCGATCGGACAGCACATATCCCGCAGAGGATTCAAACCCCGTGAGATACAGACGCAGATAACTTTTCTTGGTCAGGACGGCTTCCGCCCCGATCTCTTCGTATAGTTTTCTCGCTCGATTCATAAGACCTCTTATCATGCTGTGTACCCGTCTATTTTACCACGCCGCGCCCTGTTTGTCAAACCGATAGATAGATTTCCTGCATGATTTTTGCTTCTTCCGCCTGCATTCCGTCCGATTCCGACACGATATAGGGCTCGAGCGCGAGCTCTTTGAGCGCAATCGCCAGCGGCTCGAATTCCGGTCCGTACTGCGTATCCGCGAACGTCAGGTGCTTGATCTCGCCCTTCGCCCCGTACATGATCTTGGAAAAATGCACGTGGAAGTGCAGCATGCGCTCGCGCCCGAGCTTCTCGATGAAATATTCCAGCCGCGCGCGGTAATCCGCGACCGTCTTGAGAGACCCTTGCTCCCGCGCGTTGATGTGTCCGAAGTCCACGCAGGGGACGAACACGGGATCGACCTGACAGAGCGCGGCGATCTCCTCGACGGTGCCGATCTGCGCGACTTTTCCCATCGTCTCGGGACAGAAGATGAGATCTTCCATGCCGTTTGCGTAGATGTAATCGCACAAAACCTTGATATGATCGAGCGTGCGCGCAAACGCCTCCTCTCTCGACGCTTTGCCCTGCGCGGCAGGGTGAAAGACGACGCGCCTGCCGCCCATGCGGCGCGCCATGGCGGCGCTGTCGAGCACATAGCGGTAAGAATTTTGCACTTTTTCGTCCTCGGGAGAGGCAAAATTGATGAAATACGGCGCATGCACGGAGATCTCCACTCCCGCCGCGTCGAAGGCCTTGCGGATGGACTCAGCCTTCGCCTCGCTCATACGGACGCCCCTGCCGAAGGAGTATTCGAAGCAGTCCAGCCCGCGCTCCCGCACGAACGCAGCCGCCTCTTCCGTCTTTTCATAGCCGAGCGCGTAAAAGCTCTCGCTGTTGCCGCTCGGTCCGAACTTGATCATGGTCACCTCACTGTGCGGATATCCCGCTCCAACTGTTCCTTGAGCTCCTCTTTGGAAGCAAACTTGCGGATGTCTCTGATTTTTCTGTCGAATTCGACGCGCACCTTCTTTCCGTAGAGATCGCCCTCGAATCCGTCGATGTACACTTCGAGCACGGGATTTTCCTCGCGGAAGGTCGGTCTGCCGCCGTAATTGGCGATGCCCCGATGTGCGCCCACCGTCACCGCATAGACGCCCATGCCGAGCTTGCACTTGCCCTGCGGATAATCGATATTCGCGGTCGGAAAGCCGTAAGTATGCCCCACGCCGCGCCCGTGGCGCACCGTCCCCGTCACGAAAAAAGGCACCTCGAGCAATTCGTTGGCGCGCTCGACTTCCCCCCGCGCGACGAGCTCTTTGATGCGGGATGAGGCAATCTTCTCCCCTCTGTCTGTCAGAAGGGGGAGGCACGCGAGCTCCCCGAAGCCCTTTATGGTCTCGGGCGTGCCATTTGCGCCGTCTCCGAAGCGGAAATCCTCCCCGCAGACGAACAGCTTCACATTGATCTTTTCGACGATGCGCCGCAGGAAGAGCTCTGCGGGCGTATGCGCCGTCTCTTCGTCGAGCGTCACCCAGAAACAAAAATCGACGCCCATCTTTTCCGCGACGAAGGCGCGCTCCTCGCGCGTGAACAGGCTGTCCCTGTCCTTGCCTTCGAGCAGCATCAGCCCCACGGGGAGCCCCGAATCCTTGGCGCGGCGGATGAGCGAACCGTGTCCGCGGTGCACGCCGTCGAAACAGCCGAGCACAAGCGCGCAAGGCGATGCGAATGTGTCTTTTTTGTATGCGATGTTCAACATAATTTCGTCTGTATGCGGCAAGCGCCGCCCTCTGCGGCGGCGATCCCGTAAAACGCCCCGTCGATGTAACATTTGTAGAGACCTTCGGGCAGGTCTGTGGAAATGCGCAGTCCGTTCAAAAGCCTGCGCCTGTCCTCGCCTTCGGGGCGATAGACGGGGAAGGGCAGCACTTCGTCGGTGGGGATGAGATACTTCTCCGCCGTCTCTTTCGTCAGCGTTTCCACGTCCACCGCCGTCTCTTCGTCGAAGATGCCGCTCGCGGTGCGCCGCAAAGCGCACATGAGTCCGAGCGAGCCCGCCGCCTCGGCAATGTCGCGCGCGAGGGAACGGATGTACGTCCCGCCCCCGCATACGATTCTGAATTCAAAGACGTTCGGCGCGCTCTGTCCCGTCAGTTCCAGCGAATCGACGCGCACGCGCTTGGGCGGCAGCGTAAACTCCACGCCCGCCCGCGCCAGCTCATACCCTCGGCGGCCGCCCACGCTCTTCGCGCTGTAACGGGGAGGCACCTGATCGATCTCCCCGACAAATCGGGGCAAGACCGCCTCGATCTCCTCCGACGTCGGGACGCAGTCCGTCCGCGCCGAGATCTCCCCTTCGGCGTCGAGCGTGTCCGACGTCTCCCCGAATCGGAAGGACGCGAGATAGACTTTGCGCTTGTTCAAAAAATAATCGAACAGCCTGGACGCCCTGCCCACGCCGACGGGCAGCACGCCGCTCGCTAAGGGATCGAGCGTCCCCATGTGCCCGCAGGGCGTTCCCGTCAGATATTTGATGCGATTGACGACGTGCGCGGAGCTCACCCCCGCGCGCTTGTCCGCGTTGATAAAACCCGTCATGTTCAGAGCCGCTGCGAGACGGCGTAAGTCAGTTTGTCGATGACTTCTTCGAGTTCTCCGAACACCATGCAGCCGGAGGCGAGGACGTGTCCGCCGCCGCCGAAACAGCTCGCGACTTCGTTGACGTTGACCGTTCCCTTCGAGCGGAGAGAGACCTTGTACGTCCGCTTCTTGACTTCCAAAAGCGCGACGCTGACCTCCACGGAATCCACCGTGAGCGGGTAGTCGACGAAGCCCTCCGTCATCTCCTGCTTCGCGCCGACCGCCGCAAGGTCGTCCTGCGTCACTGCGATGAACGCGAGCCTGTCGTCGAGGGCGAACCGCGCCTTTGCCATGATGCGGGTATTGAGCAGGAATCTCTCCTTGCGCTGGCGGCGGAAGAGATGATAGGTCAGCCCGCTGATATCGGCGCCGCGCTCCAGAAGGAACGCCGCGGTGCGCATGGTCTCGGCGTCGACGTCGCTGTGCGTGAAGCTTCCCGAATCCGTCAGCAGCCCCACCATCAGCAAGTTGGCAGCATCCTTGTCCACCTCCGCGCCGAGCAGACGATAGAGCTCCGCCATGTTCTGGCAGTTCGCGCTGCAAGTTCTGACGTAATTGTAATCGCCGAAGCGCGTGTTGGAGACGTGGTGATCGATGTTGAATTTTTTGTGTTTCGACCTGATCAGCCAATCCGCGAGCGCGCCCGTCCTGTTTTCGTCCGAGCAGTCCACGCAGACGATCGCCTCTGCGTCGAAAGTCGGTTCTTTTTTGATCTCTCTCGCCCCGGGAAGAGAGAGAAAGGTATCCGGCACCACGCTTTCGCACACGACCTCGTTCCGGATGCCGAGCGAGCGAAGCACGACGGAGAGCGAGAGCGCGCTGCCGAGCGTGTCCCCGTCCGGGCGCATGTGCGCCACGACGGTCGCCGATCTCACCTTACTCAGCGCCAAAGCAAATTCCTTCAGCGTTTCACTCATCGTCTTCGTCCTTGTGTATCTTTTTGATCAGCTCGTCGATCTTGGAGCCGTAAGCCATGGACGTATCCAGCACAAAGCGCACTTCGGGGACGGTGCGCATCTGCATGGTGTGCGCAAGTTCCCTGCGCACGAATCCCGCGTTCTCCTTCAGGATGGAAAAGGAACGCTCGACCACTGCGGGATCGCCGTCGAAGATGCTGACGAACACCTTCGCGTTTTTCAGATCGGAAGAAACGTCCGCCTTCGTGACGGAGATGAGCCCCTTCAGATCGGGGCATCTGTCTTTGAGGGAGCCGGAGACGATCTCGGCGATCGCCCTCCTGTATTCTCCCGAAATGCGGACGGAACGGGGTATTTTCATGTTAAAAACCTCCTGAAATGCGGAAAACCGAAAAATAGCTTTCGGTTTCCGCGGACGGGCGCATTGCCCGCAAATTTATGCCTGTTTGATTTCCTGGATCAGATAGCACTCGATGAAGTCGCCGACCTGAATTTCGTCGAAATTCTCGATCGAACAACCGCACTCGAATCCGGCAGAAACTTCCTTGACGTCGTCCTTGAAGCGCTTGAGCTGACGCACGTTGCCCTCGACGATCATGACGTCGTTTCTGTAAATTCTCAGTTTGCCGCCGCGGACGAGCTTGCCGTCCGTGACGTAACAGCCTGCGACCATGCCCACGCCCGTGATCTTGAACGTCTGGCGCACTTCGCATTTGCCCATATAAATTTCTTGGTACTTGGGAGAGAGCATGCCCTTGAGCGCCGCCTCGATGTCGTCGAGCAACTCATAGATGATGCGGTACATTCTGATGTCGACCTTGCTGCGCTCCGCGAGAGTCTTCGCCTTCGTATCCGGGCGGACGTTGAAGCCCACGATGATGGCGTTGGAGGAATCCGCGAGCATGACGTCGCTCTCCGTGATCGCGCCTGCCGCCGCGTGGATGACCTTGACTTTGACCTCCTCGTTGGAGAGCTTGACGAGAGACTGCTTCACCGCCTCTACGGAGCCCTGCACGTCGCCCTTGACGATGATGTTGAGATCTTTCATCTTGCCTTCCGCGACCTGTGCGAACACTTCGTCGAGCGTGACCTTCGTCGTCTCCTTGATCATGGATTCGCGCACGCGGTTCTTTCTCTCTTCCTGGACCTGCTTCATGAGCGCCTGATCCGCCGCGAACATGGTATCGCCCGCGTTGGGGACCTCTTCGAAGCCGAGCACGGAGACCGCAAAAGACGGCCCCGCCTCTTTGACCATTCTGCCCTTGTCGTCGATCATGGCGCGCACCTTGCCCATCGTGGTACCGGAGATGATGTTGTCTCCGACGTGCAGGGTGCCGTTCTGCACGAGCACGGACGCGACGGGGCCTTTGCCCTTGTCGAGCTTCGCCTCGATGATGGTGCCCCTCGCCTTGCCGGTGGGATCCGCTTTGAGCTCGCGCATTTCCGCAACGAGATAGATATTTTCGAGCAGATCGTCCACGCCCATGCCCGTCTTTGCGGAGACGGGGACGAGAATGACGTCGCCGCCCCACTCTTCGGGGACGAGGCCGTACTCGAGCAATCCGTTTTTGACGCGGTCGATGTCCGACTGCGGTTTATCCATCTTGTTGACCGCGACGATGATGGGCACTTCCGCCGCCTTCGCGTGGTTGATCGCCTCTACCGTCTGCGGCATGATGCCGTCGTCTCCCGCGACGACGAGCACCACGATATCCGTCACCTGCGCGCCCCGCGCACGCATTGCGGTGAACGCCTCGTGTCCCGGGGTATCGATGAACGTGATCGGGTGACCCTTGACCGTAATCGAATAAGCGCCGATGCTCTGCGTGATGCCGCCCGCCTCGCCTTCCGTGACGTGGGAAGAGCGGATATAGTCGAGCAGGGACGTTTTGCCGTGGTCGACGTGCCCCATGACGGTGACGATGGGAGCGCGGGGAACGAGGTTCTCGCTGTTCTCTTCATGCGCCTCTTTGAGCGCATCTTCCGCCGTCTTTTCGGGGATATATTCGAGATCGATCCCGAAATCCGCCGCGATGAGCGCCGCGTTATCGCAATCCACCGACTCGTTGACCGTCTTCATGATGCCCTCTTTGAAGAGGTGCTTCGTGATCTCGACGGCGCTGATGCCGAGCTTCTCGGAGAGCGCCTTGATCTGGATCTCCTTCGTCGTGATGACGACGTGATCGATGCGCGGCGTCTGCACCTCCTGCGCCTTGACCTTCTTGACGGGGCGCACCTTTCTGTAGCCGCTCTTGTCCTCGTCGAAATCGGAGATGGACATGCCCTGCTGTTTCATCAGCGAACGCTTGGAGACGGGCTTCTTTTCGACGTACGTCTTTTCAAACGTCTTTTTCTTCTCGGGAACGAACGTCTTGCCGACGGGCTTGCCTGCACCGCCGAGCACGGGGCGCGCGGGACGCGCCGCAGACGCGGGGCGCGCGGGGCGTGCGCCGTCTTTGCCGTCTTTGTTGACGAACGCGGGGCGCGCGGGGCGGTCGCTCGGTCTGTCCTTGATATAGGAAGGGCGGTCGCTCGGTCTGTCCTTGATGTAGGAGGGGCGATCGCTCGGCCTGTCTTTGATGTAGGAAGGGCGATCGCTCGGTCTGTCCTTGACATAGGAGGGAAGATCGCTCGGTCTCGATTTGATATAGGAAGGAAGCGCGGGCGCTTTGGGCGCTTCGGGCGCCTTCTCCGCCTTCGGTTCAGGCGTCTTCTCCGCCTCAGGAGCTTTCGGCTCTTCCTTTTTGGGCTCTTCCGCCTTTGCGGACTCCGCTCTCGCGTCGACAGGCGCTTCTGCCGCCGCGGGCGACTGAGCGGGCGCAACCGCATCCGGAGCGGCTTCGGCAACGACTTCGGACGACTCAGCGCGCTTCTTCGCCGCGTCCGCCTCCAACGCCGAAAGTTTTTTCAAAATATCGGAAATGCGCCCCTCTGTCTCACCGATCTTTTTTTGCAGAGCGCCGAGTCCGGAGGCGCCGAGCAACCCTCCGATCTTCTCGATATTTTCGTAATTCTTGCTTGCGTTTGCCATACTTAATCGTTGCCTCCCAAATAGATGCCGAAGGACTCGTTCGTCACGTTCAACAGAGCCTCGGCGAGTTTTTTATCTCTCACTGCCGCAAACTTGCAAAGCGGCTTTTTCACAATTTCTTCCAGCGGCGTATCCTTACACAGGATGAGCGGACAAGAGAACTTTCTTTCCAGCTTTTTCGCCTGTTTTTTTGAATTTTCGCTCGCCGTATCGCACACGATCAAGAGATACACTCTCTTTTTCAGCGTCTCGACGGCGTTGAACCCCATCGTCAGATTGCCCGATTTCAGGGCAAATCCCAAATAAGCGGAAACCTTAGGATTGACCAAGGAACTCCTCCTCGATGCGGCTGTACACTTCGGCGGGGATGTCTGCGGAGAACGTCTTATGCAACAGCTTGTATTTTTTAAGGCGTTCCACGCACTCCCGATTGTTGCAAAGATATGCGCCTCTCCCTGCGGCTTTGCCTGAAAAGTCCAAAAAGATCTCGCCTTCCTTGTTGCGCACGACGCGCACCATTTCCTTTTTCGGCTTCATCTCCCGACAGGCGATACACATTCTCAGCGGTATTTTCTTCGGCGCGGGCATCGTTATTCGGTCTCCCCTTCTTCGCTCTGCGCTTCTTCCGCATTGAACAGATTGAGCTTCGCCGCCGCGGATTCGCTCTTGACGTCGATCTTCCAGCCCGTCAGACGAGCGGCGAGGCGGGCGTTCTGTCCGTCCCTGCCGATCGCAAGGGACAGCTTGTCGTCGGGCACGATCGCCATCGCGCAATTGTCGCCTTCCGTCTGCGTCACCGCGATGACCTTCGCAGGGGAGAGCGCCTTCGCGATGAATTCCAGCGGATCTTCGCTCCAGGGAATGATGTCGATCTTCTCGCCCGAAAGTTCCGAGACGACCGCGTTGACGCGCACGCCCTTGCTGCCGACGCAGGCGCCGACCGCGTCCACCTTGGGATCGTCCGTCCAGATCGCCATCTTTGTGCGCTGTCCCGCCTCGCGGGAGATCGCTTTGACCTGCACGACGCCCGCCTTGATCTCGGGAACTTCCTCCTCAAACAACCTCTTGACGAAGTTGGGAGCCGTGCGGGAAACGAGCACCTGCGCGTTCCTGCCGCCGCTCTTGACCCGCTTCACATACACCTTGATGCGGTCGTTGATCTGATATTTTTCGCCGGGGATCTGATCCTGCGGGAGCATGAGCCCCTCGATCTGTCCGCCGCCCAGCTCGATGTAGACGTTCTTCGCCTCCACCTTGCGGATGACGCCCGAGAGCACCTCGTTCTCCTTGTCGGAGAATTCGTTCAGCGTATTGTCGCGCTCGGTCTCGTGAATCTTCTGCAAGATGACCTGTCTCGCCGTCTGCGCCGCGATGCGACCGAAATCATTGGGTACGAATTCTTCTACCAGCGTGTCGCCGATCTTTGCGTCGGGCTTGAAGTCCTGCGCCTCTTCCAGGGAGAGTTCCTTGTCCTTGTCGACCACTTCTTCCACGACGTAGCGCAAAAGGAAGCAGCGCATCGTCCCCGTCGCGGGGTCGAGCTTGACTTCGACCGCGCCCGAAAATCCGGGAAACTGCTTTTTATAGGCGGAAGCGAGCGCGTTTTGCAGCGCGTCAATGAACACTTCGTGGCTGATGCCCTTTTCCTTTTCCAGATCGGCGAGCGCCTCAAAAAAATCCTTGTTCAACATACCCTTTCTCCTTTTCCGTATCGCACGGCATTATTCTCCGAAATCCACGGCCTGATTGATTTTCGCAATTTTGTTTCGTTCGATCGTAAGGCTCTCTTTGCCCAGATCGATCTTGACGGTATGCTCCGTAAATTCGGTCATCGTACCTTCGTAGTACTTTTTCCCCTTGAGGGGCGCGTACAGTTTGACTTCCACCTTCCTGCCGAGATTCCTTTGAAAATCCCGCTCCGTCTTGAACGGACGGTCGAGCCCGGGACTCGAGACGTTCAAGGTATACGAAGCGCCGAACGTCGGGTCGAGCTCGTCGAGCGGCGCGTCGATCGCGCCGTGGAACGCCTCGCAAGTGTTCAAATCCACTCCGCCCTCTTTGTCGATGTACACCGTAAGAGAGGGCGAACCCTTCGCCTTAAATTCGACCTCCACAATCTCGATGCCCATAGGCTCCGCGATCGAGCGAAGGAGCGCCTCAATTTCCGTCAATGGCTTTACCTGCACGCCGAACCTCCTTACAAACAAATGAGAGTGGAACCGTCCACTCTCAAACCTAACTTACATTAAGCATGAAAACAAGGGTATTATAGCACCTTTTTTTCAGTTTGGCAAGCATTTTTTCATACGAATCAGCGCAATAAATATTTTTGCGGTCGCCAAAGCGTCGTCAAACGCGCGGTGATGCTGGAAGGTGACGCCGAAATGCTCCGCCACCGTGTTGAGTTTGTAGTTGGAGAGGCGAAGCTGTTCCTGCGCGATCGTCACCGTATCGTAGAGGCGCGCGTCGAAGCAGATATCCTGCTCCCCGCCGTAATGCGAGATGAATTTATAGTCGAACATGACGTTGTGCCCGACCAGCTCGCACCTGTCCGTAAACTTGTAAAAATCGAGGATCGCCTGCGAAATGTCGGGCGCGCCGACGAGCATGGAATCTTCGATCCCCGTCAGAGCGACGATCTCTTTGGAGAGTTTCACGGGACAGGCGACGAACGTCGAAAATTTTTCCGCAACGGCGCCGCCGCGAATCTTGACCGCGCCGATCTCGATGATGCGATCCATGACGCCCATGGACGGATTGTTGTTGAGCCCTGTCGTCTCCAGATCGAACACGACGAACTCCCTTCGGCAAAATTCTTCCGGAAGCGGTTCCTGCCCGAACATGTCCGCCTGGCTGTAATCGACAAGCGGCTCCGGAAAGACCGTGTGATATTGTTTGGGCACGCTTCTGGAAGGCCGCTTTTCGGGTACGAATCCCTCGGGCGGATGCCCGTAATTGATGCGGCGCACGTGAAAGGACAGACCGCCGTTGAACAATTCGTTCACGCCCGAACAGACGATCGAATCGCCGGCTTTGAGCTCCCTGATCTTATCGACGGTCGCCTTGCGCGAAAAATACACCACGCGCATCGCAGACGTGCCGTCCGAGATCGTGAACTGAAAAAAAGGTTTTCCCTTCGCCGTCTCCTTCTCTGTCACATAAGAAATGCTCCCGCACAGATTCATCTCCCCTTCTTTCGCCATCCCGTCCGCGATATAGGTGGCATAGGCAGGCACGCTGTCCGCGCCGTCAAGCGTTTCGAATCCCTCGATGGGGAAATAGCGGCAGCCAGGCGCATACGTCTCCTCTTCGCCTTCCTCTTCGCCGATCTCAAGCTTCTTTTCCCGCACTTGCGTCAAAACTCGAAATCCGCCGCAAAAGGACTTTTCCAGAAGCGCCCTGAGGTGATCGACGACGTCGTTCCCGACGAGTGCGCGCTCCGCAGGCGACAAAAAGAGAGTGACCGTCTTTTCCTCCGTCCCCCTGCATACAATGTCCTCCTGCCGCACGAGCGCCCCCGCCGCGGGATGATGCGAAAGAAGGAGTTCTTTCACTTTCTGTTCGACGAGATCGTCTGCAGGCACCGATTTTTTCGCCGCCACTTCAACGGAGTATCCCTGCGGCACGAAAGGCTCGCTCGCCTTCTGCGCGAAGGCGATATCCTCCGCCGAAAAGGCGCAATCGGTCAGAAGGCAGAAGCGTATCGATCGCCCCTCGATCTCTATTTTCTCTATGATCGCCCTGCGAAAGCCGTCCGCTTGGCGGACGGCGGCAAGGTACTGTTCGCTCTTCGTCAAATGTCTTTCCTCTGTTCCCCGAGCAATTCTTTCAGTTCTGTAAAAAACGCTTCTTCCGCACGTTCGCTCGGGACGGTGCGGAAGATCTCTCCCTTTTTGAAAATGACGCAATTCTGTCTGCCGCCCGCGATGCCGAGATCGGCGTCCTTCGCCTCCCCGGGCCCGTTCACGACGCAGCCCATGACCGCGACCTTGCGGCGCACGCGATAGGGTCTGACAAACTCCTGAACTTTATGCGCGAGCCCCATGCTGTCCCAGCCGCACCTGCCGCAGGTGGGACAGGCGACGACGTCCACAAAGTTTTCGTCCAGCCCGACCGCCCGCAAAATGCGATACGCCGCCTCCACTTCCTCGACGGGGTCCTCGTTGAGGGAGACGCGAAGGGTGTCTCCGATCCCGTCCAAAAGGAGCGCGCCGATGCCGACCGCGCTCTTGACGATGCCCATCTCCCGCGTGCCCGCCTCGGTCACGCCGATGTGCAGAGGATAATCCGTCTTTGCCGCGAGCAGGCGATACGCCCTGACGGTAAGCGGCACGTCGCTCGCCTTCACCGAGATGACGATATCGTTTACGCCGAATTTTTCGAGCGTGCGCACGTTGGAGAGAGCGCTCTCCACCAACGCCTCCGCGCTGCGTCCGTATTTCTTTAAGAACTGCGGCTCGATGCTGCCCGTATTCGAGCCCACCCTGACGGGGATCCCGTGCGCCCTGACGCAATCGGCGACGGCAGCGATCTCCCTCTCCCCGCCTATGTTTCCGGGATTGATGCGCACTTTGTCCGCCCCCGCCTCGATCGCCGCGATGGCGAGTTTGTGCGAAAAATGAATGTCCGCCACGATGGGGATATGAATGCGCTCTTTGATCTTGGCAAACGCCGCCGCGTCCGCCTCGTCGAGCACGGAACAGCGGACGATCTCGCAACCCGCTTCTTCCAACCTTGCGATCTGTGCGACGGTCTCCTCCACCGAAGAGGTCTTTGCGGTGCACATGGACTGCACCGCAACTTTCGCCCCGCCTCCGACGGGGAGCTTTCCGACATGAACCTGTTTCGTCATAAATGCCTTACCTCAAAAGAACGGCAATCAATGATCACCGTCTTTCCCTTCTTTGCTCTGCTTGCCGTCGATGAGGGACTGAAGTTCCCGCATAAACGAAGATACGTCTTTGAACGAACGATACACGGAAGCGTAACGGACGTAAGCGACTTCGTCGAGGTCCTTGAGTCCCGCCATGACCTTTTCCCCGATCTCTTTGGAAGTGATCTCGGGTTCCATGGAGTTATAGATCTCCATGATGATCTTTTCCACCAGCCGATCGATCGCGTCCGCGGAAATGGGACGCTTCTCGCACGCCTTCATGATGCCGCGTTTGATCTTGCCCGCCTCTAAAGGCTGTCTGCTGCCGTCCGACTTGATGACGAGCACGGGCGCCGTCTCGATCGTCTCGTAAGTGGTAAATCTCCTGCCGCACTTTGTGCATTCTCTGCGGCGGCGGATGGTCATGTCGTCCGTCGAACGGGAATCGATCACTTTGCTGTCGTTAAAGCCGCAATATATACATTTCATAGAACTTCTCCGTTTTTCGCTTGCAACGTTCCTTTTTTCAGACATTATAACGCAATTTTAAAAAAATGTAAAGGGATAACGACAAATTTTTATGCGGAAACAAGCGCCTCCCCCCTTCTGTCGGAACGCTCTCCTGACGCACGCACAGCGCCTCACGTCACGATTTTCTTTCATGAGGTTTCGCCGTCCTCTTTCAGGCGGTCGCTCTGCGCAAGCCGCGATCTCTCAAAAAGTTCCCGCGATTCCCTGACCTTAAAAATCATCAAAAATCATCCCCGTGCGCGAGATCTCCCTTCGCAAGACGGCTCTCGTTTCAGACACGACATGCCGATCTGTCACGTCCGCTTCCCTGCAAAATTTCAAAGGAGCGGCACGAATGGGCGATGGGGCAAAGCGTTCTTGCCAAAGGCGCAAAATTCCGCCTCGCACAAAGCGGCAGCGTCACGCAAAATCGGAAACAATGCAGACAGAACAAAAGAAGGAGCGTTGCAAAGACAAAGCTTTTCGCGCATAACAACGCTTTCTGATCAAAAAATATCTGCAACAAAAAACAGGCAACGTCAGCGCAGCCTGTTTTGATTCCCGGATTGTTTCGTTCCGAATGACGAATCGGACGAGCACAGAAACGTCATCCTCTTGCAAAAATCAGATGTTTGAAGAGAAGACACCAGATGCAGTCGAGCCAGCCGATGGCGATACCGACAAAGGTGACCAGAATCGCAAAGAGCAACGTCAACAAACTCTTCGAACTCAGAAATGCGGACCAGCGGACAAGAACTTCCACGATCCAGTTTACGCCGGGGATCAGAAGCAGAATGATCTGCAACAGTCTCGGCTGTTTATTGAACCAACCAACAATCGTACGTGCCATGAATTCCTCCTTCATACAGTTATAACAAATTCACTCTCATTATACACGATTTCTGAAAAAAGTCAAGATGCAATTTCTCGGCGGGATATAAGAAAAACAAATACTCAGACGCCGAGCCAACGAATCAGATTTCCGCCGAGCGCCTGGAAACGATCGGGTCGATGTCCCACGCGGGCGCGGATCTGTACGGGCGTGACAGGCTTTCCGTCCCTCGTCTTATATAAGCCCTGCTCGTTGATCACGCGCGCAAGGTCGACCGCATGCATCGTATGTTGAGGATGCGCCGCAAGAACCTGAGCCATGACGTCCCACAAATTTGCGTGTTGCTTTTTCAGGACTTCATAAGGAACATAGTCAAATGCCCGATCAGGAAGAGCGCTCTCCTGCGGCGCACTGTGTTCCTGCAAAGAAAAAGATTGCTCGTCCGAAGAAGGCACTTCGTAAGAAGGCGGCGCAAAGACATCGACGTGCTCGGGTTGCGGCGCCTGCTCCTGAGCCGCTTGCTCCGTTTGCGCTTCGGGCACAAACGTTTGTTCCTCCTCGACAGGAGGTTCCGATTCTCCCGCAAACCACGCATCAGAGGAGACAAACTCCTTACGCGCTTCGCGCTCGACAGCCGCCTTTTCCGCAAAGCGCACGCTCGCGATCGGCAGGGGTTTTTTCTCGGCTTCGAGAGAGACTTCCTCGCCGTCCAACCCGTCCTCGTCCGCGATGACCTTCTTCACGACGCAATAGGGCTCGTTGTTCCAGATCAGAACGAGCTCGCTGTACTTCTCAAGCTTTTTAATGATCATTTCAGGTTTGTTTACCAATTCATCAAGAGAAATCATCGCATTCGTATTCATTTTGTCACGCATACCTTTATACAGGGGATTTTACAGCATTATACATCCGATACATACCGTTTGTCAAGTGTTTGTATGAATGTATGACGAGATATACAACATTATACAATTTTATATATATGATTGTATTTGTATGTATTTGTGTGTATTTTTCATACTATGTCTGACATAATATATGTATTTTACCTCTTTTTTGGCTCTATACAACGAAAAAACCTCCTTCTTTTTCATGAACGCTCCATACAACCCTTTTTTATGCCTTTTTCAAGACAATACCGCAAATTTACGTCGTTTTTCGCCTTTGCCGCCCTTCTATTCCTTCTATCCTCTTTACCGCCCTTTTTCTATGCATATTCTGATCCAAACATTGCATATTATCACGTTAAGCGCGCACGTTGGCTCAACGTCTGTGACAGAGCGCTATCGATCCGAGGATACTATAAATTACGCCGCTCTGTGTCAGAAAATGATTGTTCTTCGCTATACAACAAGCCTTTTTCCCTCTTTCTCTCAAAGCGAAACAGCTATCTCTCTCTTCGCCGAACTTTCCCCCTTCCCGCTCGCTCTCCTTGCAATCATTTTCTGTCCTGCACCTTCTTTCCGCGCTTTGCCCTCCGCTTTCTTTGTTTTCCCTCTGCCCCTTGCCGCTTCTCTTCTTCGCCCGCTTCCGATGCTTTTTCTCGTCGCGCTTTTTATGTTTGTTATGTTTTTTAATATTATTTTTCTGACGCAGAATGACCTTTTTTGCCCCCCTGCACGGAATCCTTCGCTCTGTCTGAGATTGCCCCTTTCCCGTACCTGCACCTCCCTTTCTGCACCTCGCCTTGCACCACCCTTCTCTCTTTCCTCCCCTCTTCTTTCTCTTCTTTTCCTTCGCCTCTTCCCGACTCTGTTTTCCGATCGCCTTTTCGCCGCCATTGCAAAACTGCGCACGGGGTTTCTTGCGCTTTCTTTTTGTTCTCTTCCCCTCTTCCATCACACTTCTCCCGCTTCCCGTCCGAGATGTCGCTTTGACACAACCGAATTTTCTCTTCACATTCCTCTTTTCATTCTCCCTATCTCCTCACTTTTTCTGTGTTTGAATTTTTATAAGCAATTCTTATATTTCTTTTGTTCTCTTTCTCTCGACCTCTCCTCTGCGCGGTGCGCCTGCCTCTATCCGACAACCTTTTCTTTCTTTTTTTTCAGACTGTTTGGCAGACGGAAGCAGCCTTTCTCTTTTTCAGCGCGCCTCTCCTCAATCCGCAATCTCACGCCTTCACTACTTATGACAGGCACGGAGAGCTCTTCTTTCAAACACATTGCCCGTCCCCTTGTGCGCTGCGTCATTTCTTTCCGCAAGGAAAAATATTCCCTTTTTCTTTTCCTTCCGCCCCCGATTTGCACTTGTTTGCTCCGCGTTATCGAATTTTCATCCCCCTGACGTCGCAATCCGAAGTTCCAAAGACATCTAGTCCCCCTCGCTTCCTTTCCCACGCTTTGCCGCGTCGTCCTTCGGGTACTTGCTCCGACTTTTCTCTCGCAAAATCGCCTCAAAAACGTCCGTCTGACCGTTTTTCTTCGCCACGTCGAATATTTCTCGAACGACGTCAAAAGCCCCTTCCGCGCCTGTTTTTGCGCTCATTTGAACGCTTTCCTTCCGCATCCTGCTCTATCCCTTTTTGAGCGCTTTTCATCCCACGCAATGCCTTTTGGCAAAAAACTTGCCGCAGGCATATGCTTTGCTTGCGACGCATGCGGCATAATTGCGCATGGCTGACTTTTCTCACCCTTTTGAAATCGCCTCAAAAATGCCCGTCTGAACGGTTTTTTCGCCGCGTCGAATATTTATCGAACGACGTCAAAAAACTTTTCCTGACCCGTTTTTCGCCCGATAACGCGCCTTTGCACGTCTTTTTCCTTTTCGCTCTTTCCGCGCCTCTCATCCCCGCGGAAGACGGCATTGCACAAAAAAACGGACGCGAGCGGAATGATTCTGTTCACGCCAAAAATCAGGCATCGGAAGCCGACGAAGCAAATGAAAAATTTCAGCGGACTTTTCGAAAATTTTGCCCCAAAGGCAGAAATTTTTCATAAGTCCGCGAAGCGACAAAGCAAAGACGGCGACGATCCAAACCATCTGAAAAATGTTTCAGATGATAAAATATTTCCCAAATCTCTCCGATTTTTTCTCTATGCGTTGCACTTAGATTTGTGCACACAAAAAAAGATCCGACGTCCAAAAACGTCGGATCCAAAAATATTTCACGCCCGTCGAGCTCTTCTGCTTATAGCTCTGAGACTCTCACTCGGTCCTGACTGCGCATCGGCTTTATCGGATCTTGATGTGCACTTCGCGAAGCTGTTCTTCCGTGATCTCGCTCGGCGCATTCATCAAAAGATCCTGCGCATTGGCGCTCATCGGGAACGCGATCACTTCGCGGATGCTCTCCTCGCCGCGCAGCAGCATAATCATTCTGTCGATGCCCGGCGCCATGCCCGCATGGGGCGGCGCTCCGAAGCGAAACGCCTGATAGAGCGCCCCGAACTTTTTTTTCAGCTCGCTCTCCTCATAGCCCGCCAGCGCAAACGCCTTTTTCATGATCTCAATGTCGTGGTTTCTGACCGCTCCGCTGGAAAGCTCTACGCCGTTGCAGACGATGTCGTACTGATATGCGAGAATGTCCAGAGGGTCCTTTGTATTGAGCGCCTCCAGTCCGCCCTGGGGCATGGAGAAGGGGTTGTGCGTGAAGCCTATCTTGCCCGTCTCCTCGTCGAGCTCGTACATGGGGAAGTCGTTGACGAAGCAGAAGGCATACATGTCGTGGCGGGTAAGGCCGAGTTTTTCGCCCAGCTCGTTGCGTATCTGGCCTGCAAGCTTAGGTGCCTTGTCCGCCGTGTCGGCGATGAAGAATATTGTGTCGCCCTCTTCAAGCTTGGCAAGGTTGAGAAGTTCGCCCTTGAGTTCGGCGGGAATGAACTTGTCTATGGGGCCCTTGTACGTCTTGTCGGGCATAACTTCGAGGTAGCCGAGGCCGCCCATGCCTATGGACAGCGCGAATGCCAGCAGCTTTTCGTGGAAGCCCTTGCT
>CALVME010000085.1 GCA_944342055.1 uncultured Clostridia bacterium
CCGTCGTACCTGCCGAGGTTGGAAGACGCCTCCGCGCAGGCGATGATATAGTAAGCGGGAAGGGCGAGCTTGATCCCCGGCACAGAGAGCCGCACGATCTTCGCGCCGAGGCGCGCAAACAGTTCGATCGCCGCGTCGAATTTTTCCCGCATTTCCGCGCCGAGTCCGTCGAAATATTCCTCCGCCACGCCGATGCGAAGGCCGTTCACGCCGCCCTCCAACCGATCGGCGACTGTGCCGAAGGTCTGCTCCGACGTGGCGTCGCGCGCGTCTTCTCCCTTGATCGCGTCGAACACGATCGCGACATCCTTGACGGAATTGCCCATCGGGCCGATCTGATCGAGCGACGAGCCGTAAGCAATGAGCCCGTAGCGCGACACCGCGCCGTAAGTGGGCTTCAATCCGACAATGCCGCAGAAAGATGCTGGCTGACGGATGGAGCCGCCCGTATCGCTGCCGAGCGCGTACGCCGCGAGGTGACCCGCGACCGCCGCCGCGCCGCCGCCCGAGCTGCCGCCCGTGACGCGCGTCTTATTCCAGGGGTTGAGCGGAGCGCCGTAGCAACTCGTCTCCGAAGTGGAACCCATGGCAAATTCGTCCATATTGTTCTTTCCGAGGAGCACCGCTCCCTGCTCTTTCAGCTTTTCCCACGCCGTCGCGTCGAAAAACGGGACGTAGCCGTGCAGGATCTTCGAACAGCAGGTCGTCTCCTCGCCCTTGGTGCAGATGTTGTCCTTGAGCGCCATGGGGATGCCTGTGAGGAGAGTGCCTTTTCCCGCCGCGAGCATCTCGTCCGCCCGTTTCGCCTGCTCGCGCGCGAGCGCAAACGAGCGATGCACATAGGCATTGATGTCCGAAGCCTCGATCGCGCGGATGTATTCCTCCGTCAGAGAGACGGACGTGCAATCGCCGCTGCGCAATTTTGCCGCGAGCGTCTCGATCGTACTCTTCACAGCGACCTCCTCCGAACGGGAAAAAACCCGTTCTCCGCCTCGATGTTGGAAGTGATCTCCTCGTTTTTCAAACTTTCGACGACGATATCCTCCCTGAGCGACGCATATTCCGTCACGCGGGAAGACGCGCCCTCAGGCAAACCTTCCACCGAACCGTTGACGGTATCGGCAAATGCGATGATCTCCGCCATGTCTTTGGTCAGCTCGTCCAGCTCCTCATCCGTGAACTTGAGCTTGGCGAGCCAGGCAAGGCGCTCGATTTCTTTTTTCGTCACAGCCATAGATTTTCTCCGAAAAAAAATTTTTCATCGATCATTATACCATGCCTCCCCGTTTTTGGCAATCGATTTGCGCTTTCAAACAAAACAAAAGAGCGGCAGCGCGCCGCTCTTGCATCCGTTTTGGCAAATGCTTATCTTCTTCTGCCCGTCAGGGAAAGCACGACGAACAAAAAACGCAGGAAATAGACGAGGGAAACGAGCAGAGACGCCACATAGGTGAGCGCCGCCGCGCTGAGCACCTTCTTCGCGCCGCAGCTCTCCTCCTGCGTCAGAATCCCCTCCGCGACCAGCATCTTGTTCGCCCTGCGGCTTGCGTCGAACTCCACGGGGAGGGTGGCGAGCATGAACAGCGTCGAAAGCCCGTACAGTCCGACGCCCGCGTACACGAAGTACTCTCCGATCGGAGAATAGCTGAACAGCATGATGATCATTCCCACGAGCAATACGGGAAGCGCCAGGCGGGAGCCGATGTTCGTCACGGGGACGAGCGCCGTTCGTATTTTATACGGAAGATACCCCTTCTCCTTCTGCATGACGTGTCCGATCTCATGCGCCGCGACGGCGACCGCGCCGACCGACGCGCTGCCGTACGTCGCCTGAGACAGATTGACCAGTTTCTTGGAGGGGTCGAAATGATCGGACAGCTCCCCAGAGATCCTGCCCACGCGCACGTCCGTCACGCCGTTGTTGCGCAAAAGCAGTACGGCGGTATCGTATCCCGTCATATGCGAACGGTTGGCGACGTTCTGATAGGTGCGGAACGCCGTCTTGACGCGGACGCTCGCCCACAGGGACAGCAGGATGCACGGAATCAACAACAACAAAAAATAATAATAAGTCATGGTTTTCTCCAAATATCAACAATGAAAGTATAACACAAAACGCTGCAAATGCAACGGCATTTTATAAACTTTCACAAAAAAACCGAAAATTCCTTTTATTTCTCCCCTTTATCACAAACGGCGCGCCCTGACGGGCGCGCCTCTCCTCTTTGCGATCGGTGGTTTCTCCTGTTGCGGCGTCAAAACCGCTCCGCTTCTCCGCGCTATCAGGCGTTCGGCACCTGCGGCAGGGATGCAAACCCCTTCTCCAGATCTTCGTCGGTGGGGATATAGTCGTGCATGTCGCCGTCGAGATAGCGGGAATATGCCGTCATGTCGAAATATCCCGTTCCCGTCAGCCCGAACACGATCTTCTTCTTTTCGCCCGTCTCTCGGCACTTGATCGCCTCGTCCAGCGCGACGCGGATGGCGTGCGCCGATTCGGGGGCGGGGAGCGTCCCCTCCACGCGCGCAAAGTAGACGGCGGCGTCGAAGACAGCCGTCTGTTCGACCGATCTCGCCTCCAGATAGCCGTCGTGATAGAGCTTGCTGAGGACGGGGCTCATGCCGTGATAGCGGAGACCGCCCGCATGGTTGGGCGAGGGCATGAAACCGTTGCCGAGCGTGTACATGCGCATAAGCGGCGTCATCTTGCCCGTATCGCCGAAATCGTAAGCGTATCTGCCGCGCGTCAGGCTCGGACAGGACGCAGGTTCGACCGCGATAAACTGAATGTCGTTCTTTCCGCGGATCTTGTCCGCCATATACGGAGAGATGAGTCCGCCGAGGTTGGAGCCGCCTCCCGCGCAGCCGATGATGATATCGGGCGTCACTTCATAGCGGTCGAGCACCGCCTTGACTTCCTGACCGATGATGCTTTGGTGCAGCAGAACGTGATCTAGCACGGAGCCGAGCACATAGCGGCAGTTCGGTGTCTTGAAAGACGTCTCGAGCGCCTCGGAAATCGCACAGCCCAGCGAGCCGCCCGTCCCCGGGAATTCCTGCAATATCTTCCGCCCCACTTCCGTGGTATCGGAGGGCGAAGGGATGAGGTCTGCGCCGAACGTGCGGATGACCGCTTTTCGGTTGGGTTTCTGCTCGCTCGAAACCTTGACCATAAACACTTTCAAATCGATGCCGTAATAGGCGCACGCCATCGAAAGCGCGGTGCCCCACTGTCCCGCACCCGTCTCCGTGGTGAGCGACGTCAGCCCCTGCTGTTTCGCGTAATAGACCTGCGCCGCCGCCGAATTGAGCTTGTGCGAACCGGACGTGTTGCTCCCTTCAAACTTATAATAGATCTCGGCGGGCGTGCCGAGCCGCTTTTCGAGCTCATACGCGCGCACCAGGGGCGACGGGCGGTACATTCTGTAAAAGTCCAGAATCCCCTGAGGTATCTCGATGAGTTCATCCGTGGTGTTCAGCTCCTGCGCGACGAGTTCTTTGCAAAATACCGCTTCCAGATCTTCCGCCGCACAGGGTTTTCCCGTCCCCGGATGCAAAAACGGATCGTGCTGTTCCTTCATCGCCGCCTTCACGTTGAACCAGTACTTCGGCATCTCCTCTTCTTGCAGATACATCTTGTAGGGAATTTTCTTCGACATACGTTTTTACCTCCTTTGATGTCTTTTTTCCTACTCGATCTCCCGCCGCAAAAAAAAATAACACGGCGGGAAATCACCTTGGGACGATTTCCACCGTGTTGCCACCCAAATTCATGGCCGAAGCCACCTCATTTCTCGAAGACCACCATCTTCTCAGCCACTCACGCAGGCAAGCGTCGGGGCTACTGAATTTCTCGTTCGCCTCCGCCCTCCGCAACCCATTCACGAGGACCCCGATCGCTTTCTTACACCAACCGAAAGCTCTCTGCGCACCGAAAATCAACGCTACTCTTTGCATCAACGGTTTTATGCTATAAAAATACCATAAACGGCGCGATCTGTCAAGAAAAAATGACAGATTTCTCTATGCAAAAAAGGAATGCCTTTTATGTAAAAAACGCTGGCGGAAGAGGGAAAACAACGCCGTCGGAACGAGGACGGCATTTCCGACTCCCGTCACGAGATCTCCGATCAGAAAGCCGTACGCCGCCCAGAGGGCGAGATTGACCGCCACGCCGACTTTGACCGTTTTTGCGTCTCTGCTGAGGGCGAACAGGGAAATTTCCGCACTCGCCAGAACGGGGAGCAACCCGATCGCGCCGCGGTTGTTCACCAAGAGCGCCGGGACGATCAGGGCGGGCAGGAACCAAACGAGATTTTTGACGCCGAATCTGTCTTTCGCCGCCAGAAAGTTGCGGAGGGCGCACAAAAGCAGGACGGGAAGGGACGCATAGACATGCAAAAAGACGGAAGACGCCGCAAGCAGAACGCATTGCACGCCCTGCAGAAAACAGACGGCGTCCTTCGTCGCCGCAAGGCAGCTCGCCCCGAGCGCGATCGCCGCCAAAGCCGAAAAAATCGTTCCGAAGACCATACTGCAATGTATGCGCCCCGCCCGCCTTTCATGAAAAAATGCGCTCTCTCGCGAGAGCGCATCTGCTTTTCAGCGCGATATGCTTCAATTTTCGTCGTCGCAACATACGTCCGGCTTGACGGGCGGCACAGGTTTTTCGCCCTGTTTCGTCACGTCTCCGAGACCCGTCACCTCGTTGGCGGCAACGCTCGTCTTGACGAGCTGCGTCATATCCGTCGGCACGATGATCTTCGCCGCCTGACCGTCGGAAACCTTCACGAGCGCTTCATAGCGCTTGAGTTCGAGCACGACGCCGTCGGGCGCAGCCTCCCGTAAGTATCTGATCGCGTCCGCTTCCGCCTGCTGTTTCAAGAGCAGTGCCTTCGCCTCGCCTTCCGCGCGCGCGATGCGCGCGTCTCTCTCGCCTTCCGCTTCCAAAATCATGGCGCGCTTGTCGCCTTCCGCGCGGGTGATGACTGCCTGCTGATGTCCTTCCGCCTGCAACAGCGTCTCTCTCCTTTCACGCTCCGCCTTGAGCTGTTTCTCCATGGCGGTGCGAATCTCTTCGGGCGGCATGATGTTTTTCAGCTCGACACGGATGACCTTGATGCCCCATCTGTCCGTCGCGTGGTCGAGGATCTCGGCAAGTTTTTCGTTGATGGTATCTCTCGAAGTCAGCGTCTCATCCAGATCCAGCGCGCCGACCAGGTTACGAAGGGTCGTCGCGGACAGATTTTCCAGCGCATTGAGCGGATCGACCGCGCCGTACGCATACAGCTTGGAATCAAATACGCGGAAATACACCACGCTGTCCACGCTGATCGTGACGTTATCCTTGGTGATCACCGGCTGAGGACGGGAATCAAGTACCTGCTCTTTCATGGTGACTTTCTTTGCCACTCGTTGCAACACAGGAATCTTGACGTGCAAACCTGCCTTCCATGTCGTCTGATATTTGCCCAAGAATTCAATGACAAACTCGGTCGCCTGCGGTACAATGCGGAAGCACAAAAAGAGTGCGATCACCAAAAGCACGACCACGACGATCACGATGATCTGAGCGGGGGTAACTGCAAGTAACATAATCTCCTCCTTTTCTGACCTGTCTTTGGACCAGGTTTTAATTATATATACACAGAATAAGTCAGTTTCAAACACTTAATGTTAAAAAATTGTGAAACGATCAAGAAATTTTCAGCTCTTCCTTGACTTTCGCACGCCGCCGTGTTATCATCACTTCAACAACCCCATCGCAAGGAATATTTTCTATGAAAACTTTTTCTGTCCGCGACGCAAAGGTCACCGGCGGTTTCTGGAAAGAATTGCAGGACCTGAACGCACAAGTTTCCATTTTCAACATCTACAAGCGATTTGAAGAGACGGGACGCTTCAAGGCGCTCGAATGCGTGATGGACGAAGCGCACGTCCCGCACATTTTCTGGGACAGCGACGTCGCAAAATGGCTGGAAAGCGCCGCCTACATTCTCGCGCAGAGAGAGGACGAAACGCTTCGGAACATCGTCGAAAAAACGGTCGACACGATCTGCGCGCATCAGCTGCCCTGCGGATATTTCAACACCTATTATCAGGTCTACGCCCCCGATAAGATCTTTGCGCAGCGGACGGAACACGAGCTCTACTGTGCGGGACACCTGATCGAAGCGGCAGTCGCGCTGAAGGAATACAAGATCGAAGAGAGGCTTTACGCTGCCATGCTCCGCTATGCAGATTATATCTGCGAGAGGTTCCTCGTCAAAAAAGATACCGCTTTCACGACCTGCGGACATCCCGAGATCGAACTTGCGCTCGTAAAGCTGTACGCCGCTTCCCGAGACAAGAAGTACCTCGACCTCGCGGCTTTCTTTCTCGACGAACGCGGAAAGAGCGACACCGACTTTTATCCTTGGGCAGATCTCACTTACGATCAGTCTCACCTGCCCCTGCGTCAGCAAAGAACGGCGGAAGGACACGCCGTCCGCGCGCTCTATCTGTACATTGCGGCGGCGGACGTCGCCCGCCTCAAAGGGGATGCCTCCCTTGCGGAAGCGTGCCGCGCCGTATTCGGCGACATCGTCGAAAAAAAGATGTATCTGACGGGAGGGACCGGCTCGACGCACTTCGGCGAAGCGTTCACTTTCCCCTACGATCTGCCGAACGTCTTTGCCTACAGCGAGACGTGCTCCGCGATCGCGCTCGCATTCTTCTGCGATCGGCTGGCAAAACTCGAAAACAAGGCGATCTATCACGAAATTTTTGAGCGCGTCCTCTACAACAACATTCTTGCGGGCGAGAGCAAGGACGGCAAGGCTTTTTTCTATGTCAATCCGCTCGAAATGCACGCGGACATATATGACTACAACGAAAAGAGAAAAAGCAAACTCTATTGTCCCCTCCCCGAACGGGTGGAAGTGTTCGACTGCTCCTGCTGTCCGCCCAACCTCATTCGGTTCATCGAGCAAATCGGAAGCTTCGTCTACGGCGCGAGCGAAGACGAACGCGTCATTTTCGTCAATCAATACGTCTCTTCCGAAACGGAGATCGGCGGCGCCTGCCTCTCCCTGCGAACCGACATGCCCTACGGCGGAAAAGCCGAGATCTCGTTCTCGGGAAGAGCGGAACTGCGACTGCGCGTCCCCGCATGGCAAAACGGCATCTCTCTTTCGATCGACCAAAAAGAGGTTGCTCCCCGCGTCGAAGCGGGATACATCGCGCTGGAACTGGACGGAGAGCATGAGATCTCGCTGAATTTCCTCATCCGCCCCCGCTTTGTATACGCCAACGAAAACGTAAGCTGCGACTGCGGCAGAAAAGCCGTCGAATACGGCCCGCTCGTTCTCTGCGGCGAGAGCGTCGACAACGGCGGGAACCTTCGCGCCGTGCGCATCCCTTCCCTGGACGGAGCCAAAGCAGACCGCGGGGAATACTTTACCCTCACGGTCGCCGCGGAGCGTCTGCGCACCTCTTCCGCCCTCTATTCCTATGACCCTCCCGTTTCAGAGCCGTGCACCCTCAAACTCATCCCCTACTTTGCCTGGGCAAACCGCGGCAAAGGAGATATGCAGATCTGGTGGCTGTAATTATTGCGCCGCACGCCGACGCAAAAGCGAAAAAATATCAAGACGGCGCCCGCCCTGCGCAGGCGCAGACAAGGAGAAACCATGCTGAGCAAAGAAGCAAGACAATTCATCCGCGATCTGACCGCATCTTACGAACAAAACCTCGGGAAACCCGCCCCCTCCCTCGAAGAGATCCGCCTTGCGGAACAAAAGGAGTTTGAAGCGCGCGCCTTCGCCTATCCGACCAGCCGCGTCGAGGTGCGGCGCACGCCGCAGGCAAGCATGGATGTACTGCACCCCGCGCATGAGACTTCCGCGCGCGCTGCATTCTACATTCACGGCGGCGGCTGGACGACAGGCAGCGCCCTGCGCGCCAGGGAAGTGGGCGCGTTCTTTTCCGAAGAGTGCGGCATGAAAGCCTACCTGCCTGAATACCGCCTGGCACCCGAATGCAAATTCGACGGGCAACTCACAGACTGTCTCGGCGCATACCGCGCCGCCATGGAGGAGACGCAGGGCGAACTGTTCGTGTTCGGAAGTTCTGCGGGCGGACACCTCGCGCTCGCCACTCTGCTCAAGGCGCAAGACGAAGGGCTTCCCATGCCCAAAGGCGTCGGACTCTTCTCGCCCGTCACTTACCTCGAGCCAAACGGCAAGGACTGCTACGACTGCCTGCACGATTACGACATCATTCTGCACCTTTTCAGCGACAAATTCTGCCATGAGTGCATTGCGAGCGGCACGCCCGACGATCGCTATCTTCGCACCGTCGACGGAAACTTTGCCGCCTTCCCGCCCGTCTTTATCGCCTGCGGAAGCGAAGAATGCCTGCTCGAAGACAGCGTGATCCTCTTCAAACGCATGAAAAAAGCGGGTGTCAAAGCCGTGCTCGACGTCAAACCGGGGCTCTGGCATTCCTATCTCGAATGTCAGCACTGGCTGCCAGAAGCCAAAGAAAAACTGCGCGAGATGCTCGGATATCTCCTGGAAAACGCATAAATTGCATCAAGGCGCAAAACGCGAAAAGCCGACCGTCACTGCGGTCGGCTTTTTGATTGCCGAGACAATTCCTTTTTTACCAGGGCGAGCGACGCCGCAATGGCGTCGTCCATATCCAGATACCGATACAGTCCGAGCCGACCGCCGAACAAGACATTCTTTTCTGCAGCCGCCAGCGCCGCATAGCGCTCATACAGAGCGTTGTTCCTTTCGTCGTTGATCGGATAATACGGTTCTGCGCCTTTTTTCCACTTCTGCGGGTACTCCCTCGTCACCACTGTGCACGGCTGATTCCCGAATTCAAAGTGCTTGTGTTCGATGATGCGCGTATAGGACACCTCCCTCTCCGTGTAATTGACCACGGCGTTGCCCTGATAATTCTCCCTTTCCAAAATTTCCGTTTCAAACCGAAGGCTTCTGTATTCGAGCGTTCCAAAACGATAACCGAAATACTCGTCGAGCATCCCCGTATAATACACCTTCTCGGCAAGTGCGTTGAGTTCCTCTCTGTGCGAAAGGTAATCGCAGTGCAACCTGACTTCTGCCTCGCGCAGCATCTTTTCGCAGATTGCCGTATAGCCCCCGACAGGTATCCCCTGATACCGATCGTCAAAATAATTGTTGTCATACACAAATCGGACGGGAACGCGCCCGATGATAAACGAAGGCAATTCGGTCGCGCTTCTGCCCCACTGTTTTTCCGTATAGCCTTTGATCAGCTTTTCATATACGTCCCGCCCCACCAGAGAGAGCGCCTTCTCTTCCAGATTTTTCGGCTCGGCGATCCCCTCCGCGGCGATCTGCCGCGCGATCTCGGCTTTCGCTTCGTCGGGCGTTGCAATGTGCCAGAGTCTGGAAAAGGTATTCATGTTGAAGGGCAAATTGTACACCTCATCCCGATAGCGGGCGACGGGAGCGTTGATAAAGCGATTGAATTCGGCAAACGAGCGAATATACTCCCAGATCTCCCCGTCCGAAGTGTGAAAAATGTGCGCACCGTGCATATGCACCTGAATGCCGCGCACCCGTTCCGTTCGGACATTGCCGCCGATCTGCTCCCGCTTTTCGACCACGAGGCATATCTTGCCCCGCTTGCCCATCTCATGGGCAAAGACGCATCCGGACAATCCCGCCCCGACGATCAGATAATCGTATCGTTTCATCTCCGTCTCCTTTTCCCTTTTTGCCCCCTTCGCAGCCGTGCAAGGGGAGAAGCCACCCGATCATCGGGTGGCTGTATCTTTTCTAAAGCCGAACGCCAGAGACATTCAGCATTAGTGGAGGACAAAATCAATGCAGACCGCTTTGCATCGGTTTTACCCGAGTTTGACGTGCCTGCAGAGAAACTTATAACAACCTGTCGTAAGTTTTCCCTTGCATCGCCATGGAAGCGGGTCGAGCAGCGCGTACATCGTCCCGAAACGGAGTTTCCGATAGAGCGGCTTATCCCTGTCCTTGAGCTCTGACCAGAGCGCGCGCAAATCTTCTCGCCGCTCCTGCGAATCTTTTGCCGTCGTAAAAAAAGTTGTATTCATCATGATCGCCATCAATGCGTGATAAGCATACTTCCGCAGAGACCTGGAGCATTTCTTCAGTTCCGCACTGCTGTGCGCCTTCAACATTTCCCGCATGACCGAAATCTGTTGTCGGTATCTGCCTACAATGTTCTCGATCGTGACAGACTGATCCGCCCTTCCGATGAAATAGTGATACAGATCGATATCCAGATAATACAGTTTACGCATATACGGAAGAGGCTGATAGGCGTAAATATTGTCGACATAAAACGTGTGTTCGGGCAAGCGCAAGCCGCACTCTCTGAGTTTCTTGGTCCGATAGATCAGAGAATGCATGATGAGCACTTTCCAGAGCCGCAGCGGCTTGATGTCTTCCCAGCCGAAAAACGCATCGATCGGAAAATTTTTCGCATATCTGCTGACATATTTCGTTCCGTCCGCCACATGGTCATAAACAAAATTTACAATGTAAAGATCCGGAAGGATGTGCGCCGCGACGTGGCTCCGCAAAGTATCCATCAGCACACGCAATGCCTGTTCATCCAGCCAGTCGTCAGAATCCACCACCTTATAATACAACCCCGACGCTTCTTCCAGTCCTCTGTTGACGCCGGAACCGTGCCCGCCGTTTTCTTTGTGAACGGCGCGCACGATATGCGGATACCGTTGCTCATAACGATCGGCGATCGCCCCCGTTTGATCGTTGGATCCGTCGTTGATGATGAGAATTTCCGCTTCTTCTCCGGCATTCAGCAAACTATCCACACATTTGCTGAGGTATTTTTCCGAATTGTAACTCGGAACTGCAAACGTAATCAATTTTGTCTTCATATCGTTTCCCGTGTCCGATCGCAAGTTCTTTTGTTTCAAACAGCCGATTTTCCGTTTTTGACGCGAATGCGGTTGAACTCTTCCCGTACTTCAAAAGCACGCCTTGCCCGTTTTTCCTCTTTTGCCTTTTCTCTCTCTTTCCGAGCGAGGGCGTGCTGCCCGCTCATGTCTTTCAAGCGCCTCGCTCTCTTTTCTTCACGGAGCTTCCGTCTTTCAAGCGCGGCTGCCTTTTTCTTTTCCGCCGCTGCGCTTCGTCTTTCGAGCGCTCGCCTGTATTTTTCCTCTTCCGCCTCAAAGGACAGACCTTTCTTCATGCATTTCGCTTTGAGTTCCGCCCTTCTCGCCTCTTCGGAAGCAGCCTGCGCCGCTTCTTCTTCCCGCCTCATCGTCTCAGCGGGGTCGACAAATTCCACGCCCGCCTCTTTCGCTTTCGCGCGTTTGTCAAGCATGATCGTCTCATGATCGAGCGCAGAAAACTTCTCCACGTTCATAAACAGAAAGAGTACGGCGATCCCCACATAACAGAGCGTCTCCCCGCCGATGAACACCCAGGTCATCGCCGAGCGGATCGCTTCCGAAGAAATGTTGGTCGAGGAATAGCCCGTTGAGCTCAGAGTAACGTTCAAAATGCCCGTCGCAATGCCCGTCATACCCGCCATGATGGCGCCGTAAACCGTCATGGTCAAGCCGTCCGTGCGGAAACCGTGTATCGCCTCCTGATGATCGAGCACGTCGGCGAGCAGTGCCAACGAGAGATACATGGCAGGCGTGGAACCGAGCGCTTTGACGACAAAAGAGACGCACACCACATAAAAATTGTCCGGATCTAAAAAGCCGATCGCACCGCCCGCCGCCGAGATGATCGCGCCGAGCAAAATCGCCCTCGCTTTTCCCATTTTGTTAGAGAGCGGCCAAGCCAGGAACATGCCGATTGCCGTAGGAATTGCGCCGATGATCGAAAGCGTCGCATGGTAGCTGCCGCCGATCGCCGTCGAATATATGCCGTTCCGATCGCAGAACATGGCGGAACAGAAATAGAGCTGCGAGACGTTTTTGATCATTCCGCCCATCTGATAGAGGAAGAAAAACACAATGACGATCCACCAGTAACGATCGGCAAAGCATGCTATAGCAAATAAAACGAAACAAACAGACACATTTCGTATTCGGCATAAAAATATACGCAGACGGTTTTTATCCTGTCTCACTCGCATCGGATCGTCGCCGCGCCGCTGCCGTAAGGGCTCTCCGCGCATACCCGCACCGTCCCCGCTCCGTCAGGCAAAACGATGGCAAGCGCCTCTCCGTAATAAGTATCCGTCGTATCGTTCCGATATCCTCTCTCGTTGTACGGACTCGCGCTGCCGAGCGCAAGCAATTTGCCGCCCTCCGCCCTGACCTTGATCTCTCCGCGCTTCAGCGGCTTGATCGTACCGTTTCCGTCCGTGTATTGCAGCCGCACATAACAGAGCTCGCCCTGTTTGACCGTGAGCCTCTCCGGCGCAAGGGTAAGCTTTGTGTCGCTTCCAGCCGTACGCAGGCTTGCCCTGCCGATTTCTCTGTTCTCCGCGTCATAACTGACGGCGATGAGTTCTCCCTGCCGATATCTGACGCAAAAGCGCAAGCGCGCGTTTTTCGGCACTCGTTTTCTTCCGATTTTCTTCCCGTTCAGCAGAAGCTCAACCGTTTTTCCCGTCGCATATACTTCGACCGCCGTCTTTTTGCCTTCGCACCCCTCCCAGCTCCAGCTTTCCATGGCGTTGCTCATGCGCCATGCGGACGGGCTGTGCTTGGCAAACGCCTTATCGGGCCGCACCGCGGCGAGGCGGATCTTCTCCTGATCGAAGGCTACTTTCGTATAGGCAGTCTCCGCGCCCGCGCGGCCGATCAGATCCAGCCTGCCCGCAGACGCCGTCAGCCAGCCGACTCCGCCCGTAAAATCGGGTGCGTAATCGTCATATTCCCACGCGCCGATGCCCACTTCTCCGAGATAATCCATCCCCGACCAGACAAAATCTCCGATGAGCGCATTCGAGCTCTGCGCCTGCAACCAAAACTTACGCGCATCCGAGCAAAAGGTCTCGCTTCCGACGATCACGCGGGAAGGAATGCGCTTCAAATCTCTTTTGTAGCGCAAGATCCCGTAATTGTATCCTGCCACATCCAGCGCGGCAAACGCGTCTTTCGTCTTCGCATTGCAACCCGGCAACGTAGCGCCCGCTTTCATGGTCGTCGCGCCGAGCAATCCCGCCAGATCGTTGAAAAACTCGCTGCCGACCGATTTTTTCTTCGCCTTTTTGGGAGTCACAGCGCCCTGCTCCGCCTTTTTGTCGGTATAGACGCCAAACCCCAGCGAACTGAGCAGATTGAAAAAAATATTGATGCCGCAAGTGACCGGTCGATCGTCGAGAGTATGCAGGTACTGCGCGAGTTGTCCCGTCAGCTCGACGCCCTTTTTTTGCGCCGTTTCCGCCACCTCGTTGCCGATCGAATACATGATCACGCTCGGGTGATTGTAGTCCTTGTCCACGAGCGCCTTGAGATCGCGCCGCCATTCCCTTTCAAAGTCGTCGGCAAAGTCGTACTTGAGCTTATGGATGTACCACATATCGGCATATTCGTCCATGACGAACATGCCCAGCCGATCGCACGCCTCCAGTGTCGCTTTGGAACAAGGATTGTGCGCCGAACGAATCGCATTGTATCCGCTTTCGCGCAAGAGCGCGATCTTCCTCGCATCCGCAAACGGATGATTGACCGCGCCCAAAATACCGTTGTCGTGATGAATGCAGGCACCGCGCAAGATGACGCGCCGCCCGTTGACGAGAAATCCCCTCTCCGCGTCGCATTCGATCAGGCGGATTCCGAACGTCTCCTCCCGCACGTCTGCGCCGAAGGCGACGCGGCAGCGGTACAGATACGGAGACTCCGCACTCCACAGCTTTGCCTGCGGCAATGCAATCGAAACGCTCATCTCCCCCGACGTCTCCTCCCGACGTGAGGCAATGCCGTTTTCGCCGTCAAAGATTTCTATCGTCACCGTCCCTGCTCCCGTCGTCTGAACGGCGACTTCTATTTCCGGCTGAACGTAACTTTTCGTCTTGATTCTGATCCCGTTCAAAGCGATGTGTTCTTTCGGAAGCACATGCAGCCACACGGGTCGGTAAATGCCCGCGCCAGAATACCAGCGGCTGTTCGGCTGTTCGGCGTTGAACGCTTCCACGCGCACGACGTTTTCTTCCCCGTAACGGAGAAATTGATCGGCGGAAACATAAAAACCCGTATAGCCGTAACAGCATTCCCCCGCCAGATTGCCGTTGAGATACACCTTCGGTTTGCGATAGACGCCCTCAAATTCAAACAAAACCGCCTTGTCCTTCCAGTCAGCAGGCACGGCGAAGCGCTTCTCATACACATAGTCCCGTCCCGCATACCAGCCGCTGTTTTTTCCGGAGACGTTGTCCGCGCTTTTCTCTTCAGCGAGCATTGCGTCGTGCGGAAGGTCGATCTCCGTCCAGTCCTGCTCTCCGAGGTGAGCATATCGCCAATTTTCATTGAAACTGATTTTTTCCATTTGTTCTCCCCTTGTTTTCGGTTCGCCGTCATTGTAACACAATTAAAATAATTGGTTCATTTGTTTCGTATTTGGTATCACTGGCTGCGTTAATGGTAAAATATTTCATTTTTTGACACAAAAAAACGGCGAGAGGCTGTTTTTTTGAACAGAATCTCGCCGTTTTTATTGACGTATCTTTTCTCTTTAATGTTGTTTTGCTTTGCCCGCACTGTTTTGGATGGGGATGATCATATCCACGCAAAACATTTTATTTACGCACTCGACGGTCATGACGCCGCTATAGCGTTCCACCGTTCGCTTCATGCTGATCATGCCGAATCCGTGATTGTTCGTATCCGCCTGCGTGGTGACGGGAAGTCCGTTTTTGAATTTGACGGGAATTTCGCAATAGTTCTCTATGTGAATGCGCAGCAGTTCCCCGCGGGAGACGACGGTGAGGTTGATGAGCCTCTTGTCCTCCTCTTGAATTGCGCTCTCCGCCTGGATCGCATTGTCGATCGCATTCCCGAAGAGCGAATAAATGTCTGTGGCATTCATAAACAGGA
>CALVME010000086.1 GCA_944342055.1 uncultured Clostridia bacterium
GCTTCGCGAGAGCTTCCGTGCTACAAGCAATTCGTTTTCTCTTTCTTTGACGATGACGCACGTCGCGCGGAATCGAATCTTCGGTTCCTTCCCGACACCAAAAAGAGGGAGAAGCAAAAGCTTCTCCCTCTTTTTGGTGCCGCTGATCGGAATCGAACCGATACGGTATCGCTACCATTGGATTTTGAGTCCAACGCGTCTGCCAGTTCCACCACAGCGGCAGGAACGCTGTCATTATAGAATAAAGAGCAAAAAAATGCAACTGTTTTTGCACCCACAAAAGAAAATTTTTTATTCCCTTGCCAAAGAACGCTTTTTATGCTACAATACCTGACAAAGGAATTTTTTTCCTCATCGGAGTGTTATGGATCATTTTGTTCTAATCGACGGCAACAGCCTCGTCAACCGCGCTTTCTATGCTACCCCCGCCTTCACCACGAGCGACGGGCTCCCCACCAACGGCGTCTACAGTTTTATCCGCCTCGCGCTGAAGATCGTTTCCGACCTCAGACCCAAATATTTTGCCGTCGCGTTCGATCTTCCCGCTCCCACCTTCCGACACAAAATGTTCGATCGCTATAAAGGTACCCGCAAGCCCATGCCCGAAGAGCTCGCCGTTCAGATTCCCATTCTCAAAGAGACCTTGGATAAAATGGGAATCCGCATCGTCCAGCTCGAAGGTTACGAAGCAGACGACGTGATCGGCACGCTCGCAAAGCGCTTCCCCGTCCACACCGTCATCTATACGGGAGACAGAGATTCCTATCAGCTCGTGGACGACACCACCGACGTCTATTTTACCAAACGCGGCGTCACCGACCTGCTCAAACTCACGGCGGAAAACTTCAAAGCGGAGATCGGTTTGACGCCTCGCCAGATCATCGACCTCAAAGCGCTGATGGGCGATTCTTCCGACAACATTCCGGGCGTCCCCGGCGTCGGAGAGAAGACCGCCTTTTGGCTCGTGCAGGAATACGGCTCGCTCGAAAACGTCTATGAACATCTCGACGAACAGACGAAAGCTTTGCGGGAAAAGCTCGAAATAGGGAGAGAATCCGCTCTCCTGTCCAAGACGCTCGCCACCATCGACACAGACATACCGCTCAGCCTCTCCTTGGAACAGTGCGCGTTCTCCTTTCCCTTCCCCGCTTCTTTGAAGGAACAATTTGCCAAACTGCAATTCCGCACCTTCCTCGAGTCGGACATCTACGAAAAGGAAGAGAAAACTGCACGGGCAAAAGCAGAACTCTGCACGGATATTTCCCGCCTCGTCCCCCTGTCGGAAGGCGCAAACGAGATCGCCTTCTATTACGACGGGGATATGCACTTTGCCTTTGACGACACGGAACTCTTCTTAAAAGTCAAGCAGAACCTTTTGGACGAAGGTTACGCCGCGGACGACTGCCTTGCCGCCGCAAAAACAATTCTCTTCGGGCAAAAGAGGGTCATCTTCTACGACTGCAAAGCGCAGAGACACCTCTTGAACAAAATCGGACTGGACATCTCCTGCCCTTACGAAGACGCCGCCATGCTGCGCTATCTCGTCGATTCGGACGGCGCCGCCTCTTCCCTCACAGAGCTCATGCAAGTCAAACTTCTGCCAAAGGAGGCACCCGCGCTCGCCGTCAAACAACTCTATCGGGAAAGCCTTTCGCAGGCGGACGAAACGACGCGCAGGCTATACCGCTCGCTCGAATTGCCGCTATCCGAAGTGCTCTACGATATGGAGGAGACGGGCGTCCGCCTCGACATCGCCGAACTCGACGCCTTTTCCAGACAATACGCCGCGGAAGCGGGCGAACTCGAAACGAAGATCACAGAGATAGCAGGCGGGTCCTTCAACCTCAACTCTCCCGCACAGCTCGGGCAAGTCTTGTTTGAAACGCTCCGTCTTCCCGCTCCGAAAAAGACAAAGAGCGGCGGCTATCCCACCAACGCGGAAGTGCTCGAAAAACTTGAAGATCACGAGATCGTGCGGCTCATCCAGCGCTATCGCTTCGTCAAAAAGCTCAATTCCACTTACGTCGAAGGCTTCCGTCCCCTCGTCGACGAAAATGGCAGAGTCCACACGACGTACAACCAGCTTTTGACCACGACGGGAAGACTTTCAAGCTCCAATCCGAACCTGCAAAACATTCCCACCCGCAACGAAGACGGGAAGGAACTCAGAAAGCTCTTTCTTGCGAGCGAGGGCAACGTCCTGATCGACGCGGATTATTCTCAGATCGAGCTCCGCCTGCTCGCACATTTTTCGGAATGTCCCGAGCTCATCGCCGCCTATCAAAGCGGCGCGGACATTCACGCCCTCACGGCTTCGCAGATCACGGGAACGCCCATCGATCAGGTCACCAAAGAACAGCGCCGCCGCGCCAAGGCGGTGAATTTCGGCATCATCTACGGCATCTCCGCATTCGGGCTCGCCAAAGATCTGCACATCTCGGCAAGAGAAGCCGCTCAATACATTGATCGATACTTTGAAAGCTATTCCTCCGTAAAGGAATACATGGAGGCAAACGTCGCTTTTGCCAAAGAGCACGGTTACGTCACCACCCTGCTCGGCCGCAAACGCGTCATCAATGAGCTCAGATCTTCCAACTATGCCGTGCGCTCCTTCGGCGAACGCGCCGCCATGAACATGCCCCTTCAGGGTTCGAGCGCCGACATCATCAAAATCGCCATGCTCCGCGTGTACGAACGCCTCCGCCGCGAAGGACTGCGCGCCAAACTCATTTTACAGGTACACGACGAACTCGTCGTCGACACTCCCGTCGAAGAAAAGGACGCCGTGCGCGAAATTCTGCGCTATGAAATGGAACACGCCGCAGAGCTCAAAGTGCCGCTGTCTGCGGAAGTCGGGGAGGGGAAAAGCTGGTATGACGCAAAATAAAAAAATCGCGATCACGGGCGGGATCGGCAGCGGAAAGTCCGCCGTGTGCGAGATCGTCCGCGCGCTCGGCTATCCCGTTTACTCCGCAGATGAGATCTATCACGCGCTCTTAAAGGACAATGCGCTGATTTCCGCCCTTCATCGGGAGTTCGGCGTCGCGGAGGAGGGAACGCTCGACCGAAAAAAACTGGCGCGCATCGTCTTTTCCGATCCGAAGGCGCTCAGAAGGCTCAACGAGATCACCCATCCGCTCGTCATGCAGAAACTCCTCTCCTCCATGCGCGAGCCGATCTCCTTCGCGGAAGTACCCCTTCTCTTCGAGGGAGGTTTCGCCCCCCTCTTCGACGCCGTCCTCGTCGTGACGAGGGACAGGGAATCGCGCATAAGCGCCGTTCGGCAAAGGGACGGGCTCTCGCGCGAAGAAGCGGAACGGCGCATACAAAATCAGTTCGACTACGAAAAAAACGACCTTTCGGCGCATACTGTAATAGAGAACGACGGCGATTTTGCTTCGCTCCGTTCAAAGGTGGAAATTGCGATCGGACAGATGCTTCAAATTCTTGCGTAAACTTTCTCTTGCGCTTGCCGCCCTCTCTGCGGCGGCAATTTTTCTGTACGGCTGCCTGTTTCCCTACCCCTATCGCAAAGAGATCGAAGCGGGAAGCTGCGATCCCCTGCTCACGATCGCAGTCATCAGAGCGGAGAGCGGTTTTCGAGCAAACGCCGTGAGCGGGGCAGGCGCAGTCGGGCTCATGCAGCTTATGCCCGAAACCGCGGAATACGTGCGCGCCATGCACGGCTATGCGAAGGGAGAGCTGACCGATCCCGCCTACAACATCCTGCTGGGGAGCGCCTATCTCTCCTATCTTTTGGGGAAATACAGAGACATCGACACCGCGCTCGCCGCTTACAATGCGGGAGAGGGGCGAGTTTCGCTCTGGCTCAGAGACGAGGCATACTCTCAGGACGGCAAAACCATACTTTCCACCCCCTTCCCTGAAACCAACGGGTATCTCAAAAAAGTCAAAAAAAATTTCAAAATTTATCGTATTTTATACCGATAAACGCTTGACTTATTTTCCCTAATGTTATAGAATAACCATGCTCAAGCGAGCAAAATACCATGCGATCATGGCGGAATTGGCAGACGCGCAAGACTAAGGATCTTGTGGTTCACCCCATGCAGGTTCAACTCCTGTTGATCGCACCAAAAAAAAGAGAGCAGACGATCTGCTCTCTTTTTTTGATATAAAGAAAAACCACGCGATCGTGATATGCACGCGGATGGTTGTTGCGCCGTTTCGGGCTGCGCGACGTCAGCGGAGATTGTTTTTCTCGACTTTGCGCCATCGCAAAAGGCGGCTTTTGAATGCCGCCTTTTTTCAAAAAAACAGAAGTTTTATACCCGCTTACCGCCGATCACGACCTCCGCCTCGGAGGGATATACGCTGTCGCAACGGATGATCTCACCCACGCTTTCGACTTCGATCCTGCCCGAACGGGGATTTTTGATGCTCAGAACGCGGCTGAGCACTTTTGCCTCCACATCGCTGTATTCAAAGCAAAGATCGGCGTCCTCCATCGTACAGTCGATGAGTTTCAGATGCTTGCAATAACAGAACGGCTGCGTTCCCTTGATGTGGCAACGCACAAGCGTGAGTCCGTCGGAATACCAGCCGAGATATTCCCCGTTGATCACGCTGTCCTCTACGATGACGTGCTCCGCGTGCCAGAATGCATCCTTCGTGTTGAGCACGGAATGCGAGATCTTCAGGTCCTTCGTATATTGAAAGGAATATTTTCCCGAAAAAGTCAACCCGTCCGCCACGATGTCGCGGCTCTCGAAAAAGGCGTACTCGGAAACGAGTTCGCTCGCGGAAAGGCGCATGCCGCGGCATCGCCACCCGAATTCGGGAGAGACGATCTTGGTCTGTGCGATCGTCACGTCCTCGCATTCGCGGCAAGCCTTGATGCCGCCCATGTGCGAGCGCTCGATGACGACGCCCGCGTCATACCAAAGCGCCGCGCGGCACTTTTCCGTCATCACGCTGTCGAAGATCCGACATTGCTTCGTATGCCAAAACGGATAACGGAGATCGAAATAACAATTCTGCACTTCGATATCCGAGCTCTCTTTGAGGGCGGATTCGCCGTCCTCCTCCCCTTCAAACCGACAATTGCGCAAAAGCGCGCCCTGCGTATGATACAGCGCTCTCTCTGTTCCGAATCTTTGGTTCTCTATCACTTTCATTTGTGCGCCTCTCTTTCAAACTTGCCGACTATTATAGCAAGCGCCTTTCATTCTGTCAAATGTTTTAGGCGGTACGCCTCCACGATGTCCGCCGCGTCCGCGATGCACTGCAGACAGGGGCGTTTCTTGTAATATTCGGGAGAACGCGCCTCAGCGACGGGAGAAGTAGTCGTCGTCAGCCCCTTGCTCTTGAGCAGCGCTCCGCAAAAGAGCGTACCGTTTTTCTCTTTGAATTCGTTGCACAGCTGTTGGATGAGCGCGTAATGCTCGCTCTTTCCGACTCCGGGTGCGGTATTGCCGTATAAGAGCCCCGCGACCATGCACATACCGCTCACCGCCCCGCAAAGGAGCCTCTGACGCGCCAGACCGCCGCCGAACGGCACGGAAATTTTGCAGGCTGTCTCCCTGTCGATCCCGCATTCTTCGCAAAACGCAAGCAGTACCGACTGCGAACAATTATACCCTTCCAAAAAATATTTTTTTGCAATTTCTCCCTTTTGCGACATATTCTCTCCTTTTCTTTGTGCATTCTGAGCTTGCTTTTATTTTTTCGCCGTGTTACAATTACGACATGATTCGCGTTTATTATACGTTGGAAAAGACGGACAGCAGAAAATTTCTGGAACGGATCTTCACGGAATATCTCCGCCTGCCCGCGCCCGATCTCGTTTTCAATCAATACGGCAAGCCTTACCTGCGCGGCAACGAAGTCTATTTCAACCTGTCGCACAGCGGAAGCCTGACCGCGGTCGCCGTCTCCGAAGCGGAGATCGGCCTCGATTGCGAAAAGATAAAAAACCGCTCTTACCACTCCGTGCTGAAAAGTTTTTCCGAGCGCGAACAACAGGAGATCGATACTCCAGAAAGCTTTCTGCGACACTGGACGATCAAAGAAAGCTTTGTCAAATTTCTCGGCACTTCCATCGCCAAAGAGCTCAAAGAGCTCGAATATTTCGGGCAAACGCTGTATCTGAAGAACGAAGAACAGCACGTCTCCCTGCTTACGGAAAAAATCGAGGAGTATCTTCTCACCGTCTGCACGCTCGCACCTCAGGAAATTACATACATTCAAGTCTGACCCGAAGCAATTTCGGGTCTTATTATATCACCGATCGTACGTTTTTTCAAGTCGCATTTGCGAATGATTTGCATATTTTTCAAGATTTTGTTATAATAGAAAAAAAAGGAGCCCATATGATCGGATTTGTCATCGCCATGGAAAAAGAAGCGGAGGTTCTGCTCCGCCACATGAAAATCGAAGAGACGCGGGAAATCCGCAAACGGAAAATTTATCGCGGAAGCGCATTCGGCAAAGACCTTGTGCTGACGGTGTGCGGCGTCGGGAAAGTCAACGCCGCAGCGGCGACGGAATATCTTCTGACCGCATACCCCGTCGAAAAAATCGTGAATTTCGGACTTGCGGGCGCACTCAACGACTCCATGGAAGTGGGCGGCGTCTATCCCGTGGCGCGGGCAGTCGAATACGACTTTGACCTCGCGCAGCTCAACGGCACCCCCGTCGGCACCCTAAACGAATGCGAAGAGCCCTATCTTTCCCTCTCCGACACGGACGGAAAATCCCTCGCGACGGGCGATCGTTTCAACGACAGCAAGGAAGACTATCTCCTGCTCACGCAGACGCTCCGCGCCGACATAAGAGATATGGAGGGCGGCGCGATCGTACACACCGCACTTCGGGCAAACGTCCCCGTCTACGCATTCAAAGCGATCTCCGACGTTGCGGGCAAAGGCTGTACGACGGAACAATACCTGAATAACGCGCAACGCGCGTTGCAAGCGATGGAAGAGGCGCTCCCCGCCATCGTGGAGGCATTATGATCAGCCTCGGAGACTGGGACGAAATACTCGCCCCTCTGTTTGCGGACGAGCGCTATCAGAAGATCCGCTCATTTCTGAAACGGGAATACACGACACATACCGTCTACCCGGATATGTACGATCTTTACAACTGCTTCCGCTACACGCAGTTCGCTTCGCTCAAAGTCGTACTGCTCGGGCAAGACCCCTATCACAACGAAGGGCAGGCGCACGGCCTCTGTTTTTCCGTCAAACCACCGGTGGAGCCGCCCCCTTCCCTGGTCAACATCTTCAAAGAGCTGAAAAGCGATCTGAACTGTCCCATCCCCGCCGACGGCGATCTGACGAAATGGGCAAGGCGCGGCGTCCTCTTGCTCAACACATCGCTCACGGTCCGCGCCCATCAGGCGAACTCGCACGCAAAATGCGGCTGGGCATGGTTCACCGATTCGGTCATAAAGCTCATCAGCGAAAAAAAGGAACACGTCGTCTTTTTGCTCTGGGGCGGGAACGCCCGTTCTAAAAAGCCGCTCATCGACAGAGAAAAACATCTCGTCCTGGAGTGCGCACACCCCTCGCCGCTGTCCGCCTACAACGGATTTTTTGGATGCAGGCATTTCTCAAAAACCAACGCCTATCTCGAGGCGAACGGAATTTCTCCCATCGATTGGGATCTCACGAGGTAACATCTATGAAATACGTCATCGTTCTCGGCGACGGCATGGCGGACTATCCCGTCCCCTCGCTCGGCGGAAAGACGCCGCTCGCCATCGCCCGCAAACCTCACATCGACGCCTTGGCGCCCCTTTCGGAAGTCGGGCGCATGGTCACCGTGCCGAACGGTTTTGCCCCCGGCAGCGACGTCGCCAACCTCTCCGTCATGGGCTACGATCCGAGCGAATCCTACAGCGGCCGCTCGCCCTTAGAAGCCGTCTCGATCGGCATCCCTCTCAAGGAGACGGACGTGACTTTGCGCTGCAATCTCGTCACTCTCAGCGACGAGGAACCCTATGAAAAAAAGCGCATGATCGACTACAGCAGCGGGGAAATTTCCACCGAAGAAGCCGCCGAGCTCATCGCGTATCTCAAACCCTACTTTGACGACGCCATTTTTCGCCTGTATGCGGGCGTAAGCTATCGCCACTGCCTCGTCGTCGATCACGGTAAGGCGATCCACGAATTCACGCCCCCGCACGACATTTCCGACCTCCCCATACATCCCTATCTTCCAAAGGGTGAGGGCTCCGAAGTGTTTTTGGATCTGATGAAGCGCTCCTACGAGCTATTGAACAATCATCCCGTCAATCAAAAGCGAATCGCCGAAGGAAAAAATCCCGCAAATTCCGTCTGGTTCTGGGGGGAAGGCACTTACCCGAAGCTTGAAAATTTTGAAGAAAAATACGGCCTCAAAGCCGGCGTGATCTCCGCAGTCGATCTGGTGCGCGGCATCGGATTGCTCGCAGGAATGAAAGTGATCCCCGTAGAAGGAATAAACGGAAATTATGACACCAACTTCCTCGGCAAAGCGGAAGCGGCGGCAAAGGCGCTCGAAGAGGGGCTCGATCTCGTCTACATACACATGGAAGGTCCGGACGAATGCGGACACCACGGAGACGTAAAGCATAAAATCTATTCCATCGAACAGATCGACGACAAAGTCGTGCGCGTCCTCAAAGAGCGACTGGAAAAAATCGGGCCTTATACCATGCTCATCTGCCCCGATCATCCGACGCCCATCGTCAAACGCACACACGTCTCCGACCCCGTTCCTTACCTGCTCTATCGGAGCGATCGCCCCTATCCTTCTTCCGCGACAGCTTACGACGAAGAAGAAGCGGAAAAGACGGGCATTTTCGTCGAACGCGGCTGCGACATGATGAGCCGACTCATCAAGGGTTGAAGCTCCCGCATTCCCCGACGAGAACAGGGCGCGTTTCCTTCTTGAAACTTAAAAAGCTGTGATTTCTGTTCGGAACGCGGGATTTCTGTCCCTTTCGAACGAGTGAAACGCTTTCATGCTTTTGCAACCTTTGACCGACCGCGCGCCCGCCGCGCGGTCGGTTTTTGTCAGAAAAAGTCGGGCGTCCGAACGGACGCCCGACCTCGTATTATTAGCGCTCTGCCATTATTCTCTGTTTTTACAGGCGGTGCAACTGCGGCATTTGCAACAGCCGCAGGCAGACTTGCCTTTTTTCTTTCGGACAACCAACCAAACGACGGCGCCTGCCGCCCAAAGACCGACAACGCCCAGAATCAGCCAATCCAGCCAGATCATACGAACAACCCTCCGATCTGATAGAACAGACAAGCGGCGATCCACGCCACGACGCATTGCATCAGGACGATGAGCGCCGTCACCTTAGCGGAGCCGAATTCTCTGCGTATGGTCGCCATCGCGGCGACGCAAGGCGTATATAGGAGGGTAAAGATGAGGAAGGAAGCGGCAGACAACGGCGTAAACACCGCGGAAAGCACGCTCCCGAGATCGCCCGCACTGACGCCGAGCAGGACGGCAAGCGTGGACACCACCGTCTCCTTGGCGGAGAATCCGCTGATGAGCGCGGTGACCGCCTCCCAGTTTCCGAAGCCGAGCGGCTTGAAGATCGGCGCGATCCATTGTCCGACCAAAGCGAGCAGACTCGTCGAGCTGTCCTCCACAAAGTTGAGTTTGAGATCGAACGACTGCAAGAACCAGACGATGAGCGTCGCAATGAAAATGACCGTAAACGCCTTCTGCAAAAAGTCTTTCGCCTTTTCCCAAAGCAAAATCAGGACATTCTTTGCGGAAGGAAAGCGATAATTCGGCAACTCCATGACAAACGGAACGGGTTTGCCCTTGAAGAGCGTACTCTTGAACAGCAAAGCGAACAGAATGCCGAGCACAATGCCGAGCACATACAGCCCGATCATGGCGAGTGCGGCATAGGCGCCGAAGAACGCCTTGCAGAAAACCGCATAGACGGCAATCTTCGCCGAACAACTGATATAGGGCGTGAGCAGAATGGTCATCCTGCGATCGCGATCGGATGAGAGCGTGCGCGTCGCCATGACGGCGGGAACGGTACAACCGAATCCGATGAGCATTGGCACGAAACTGCGCCCCGAAAGCCCTATTTTTCTCAATAATTTGTCCATGACAAACGCGACGCGCGCCATATAACCGGTATCTTCGAGCACGGACAGGAAGAAAAACAGAACGACGATGATGGGCAAAAAACTGAGCACGCTTCCCACGCCCGCAAAGATGCCGTCCGTGATCAGACTGCGCACGACGGGATTGATGCCGTAAGCGACCAGCCCGCGATCGACGAGCCCTGTCAGCGCCTCGATGCCCATCGCCAACAAATCGGAAAGCGTTCCGCCGATCAAGTCGAACGTCAGATAAAAAATCAAAAACAAAATGCCAAAAAAGATGGGAATCGCCGCAAAACGGTTGGTCAGAACCGCATCGATCTTGACGCTGCGCCTGTGCTCCTTGCTCTCCTCGCACTTTACGACGGAAGACGCCGTGACCTGTTCGATGAAATTGTAACGCATCTGCGCGAGCGCTTCGTTTCGTTCGAGCTCGGAATCGCTCTCCATCTCCACGATGCTGTGCTCGATGAGCTCCCTCTCGTTCTCGTTGAGCTCCAGCTTCTCCGAAAAAGACGCGTCGCCTTCGATGAGTTTGGTCGCGCAGAATCTGGCAGAGACGCCGATGCGCCGCGCGTGATCTTCGATACAGTGCGAAACCGCATGGATGCAGCGGTGAACGGGACCGTCGGGGCAAAAGTCGAGCACGGCGGGCAAGACCGCGTTTTTTGCGACAAACAAAATCTTATCCACCACTTCCGAAACGCCTTCGTTCTTCGCCGCGCTGATGGGTACGACGGGAACGCCCAGTTCGTCGGACAATTTCTGAATGTCGACCGAACCGCCGTTGCCGCGCACTTCGTCCATCATATTGAGCGCGATGACCGTCGGTATATGTAACTCCAGAAGCTGAAGAGAAAGATATAAGTTGCGTTCGATGTTGGTCGCGTCCACGATGTTGATGATGCCGTCAATCTTTTGATTTAAGACAAAATCGCGCGTGACGATCTCTTCCTGCGTGTAAGGACGAATGGAATAAATGCCGGGAAGGTCGACCACATCCGCGTCCGTCCCCTTGATTTTTCCGATCTTCTGATCGACCGTGACGCCGGGGAAGTTGCCGACGTGCTGATTCGACCCCGTTAAGGCGTTGAAAAGCGTCGTCTTCCCGCAATTCTGATTTCCTACAAGTGCAAATATCATAATTTTATCTCTATATTCTCCGCGTCTTCCTTGCGAATGGTGAGCTCATAGCCGCGCAAAGCGATTTGCATCGGATCGCCGAGCGGCGCCACTTTCTGCATTTTTACCTTTGTCCCGGGAATGATGCCCATATCCAAAAGCCTGAGGCGCAACGCCCCTTCTCCTCCGACCTTCTCAACGGTAGCGCTCTTGCCGACCGCCAACTGATTCAGGGTCATAAGCCTCCTCCTGTTTCTTATCCGCAGCTCGCCGCAGTTACGACATAGCTTGTTCGCCTCTATTATATCAGAAAAAAACGAGATCGCACAACTGTTTTGAAAGTTTTACGCAAAAAAAGCTTGAAGTTTTTGTCGGCGAAGGAAAGCACCGCGACAAATCGAAAAATTCTGTCTTAAACAGAGAAAAAGGGCTTACATTTTTCTGCAATCTTTGATATACTTATGTTTATTATGGAAATTACTTGGTTCGGCGCGGCAAGCCTGCGCCTGTCGTTCGAAGAAAAGAGCGTTCTGATCGATCCTTTTTTTCCGCTTTCTTTAAACGGCTTTGAGCGGGAAGCCCTCTTGAAAACTTACCGAAAAGAAAAACACATTCTTTTTACGCACAATCATTTCGACCACGTCGGCAACGCCGCGGAAATTGCCCAAAACAACCCCTGCGCTCTGTATGCAACGAAAAGCGTCGTTCGCTCTCTGGGAAAGAAAGGACTTTCTCCGGACCGCTTTTCTTGCGTCCGCGCGGGCGAACAAAGACACATTGAACATTTTTCCGTCCGATTTTCGCAAGGTCGGCACGTTAGATTCGGCTTTTCCGAAGTCATGCAAGCGGCGAAAAACGGACTCGCTCATCCCGTCATGCTCAGCAAAGTACTGATGAGCAATCGCGCCTACGACAAACCGAACGGCGCAAAGGAGATCGTCTTTTTGGACATTCAGGCGGGCGGAAAACACGTTCAGATCATGAGCAGCCTCGGGCTCGATCCCGAAACAAAGTACGCAACGGGCGCGGACGCGCTCATCTTTGCCTATGCGGGCAGCACACGGCTCATCGAAATATCAGAAACATTGGTCTCCAAACTGAAACCGAAACGCGTGATCCCTTACCACTTTGACAACGCCTTCCCGCCCCTGACGCAAGAGCCCGACCTCTTGCCGCTTCTCAATATGATGCGCGATCGATTCCCTCAGACGGAACTCTATTTCCCGAAAATCGGCATACCTTTTACTGTCTGATTATACCATCCAGCCAAATAACAGCGCCTTGCAGAAAAATCACAATGCTGCGAGACGCTTTTTTCTAAGCAAACAGATTTGACAGATCTTTCCTTTTTGTCCGTTCCGAACCTCGATTTTTCATCATTCGCTTGACTTTGCGCTTGATATTTTATATAATAATAACAGTTCACAAAGTGAACGATATGGACGTAGGGCATGAAAGACGAAAAAGAAATTTTGCCGCGGGACGAACTGAAAGAAAATATCGTTTTGGCATGGGTACAGCTGAGCGCGATCTTAAAAAACAACCGCATCACAAGCGGACTCGCCTACAACGAAGCGGTCGTCATGCTGCTCTTGTACCACGAATACAAAAAAACAAAACAGGCCGTTTTGCCTCTTTCAAAGATCATCGGCGAGACGAAAATGCTCAAATCCCTCGCCAACCGCACGATTTCCTCCCTGGAAGCAAAAGGACTGGTCGTCAAAGAGGCGAGCGCTTCCGACAAAAGAACGGTCCTTGTTCGCGCGTTGCCCAATTCCGCACCGCAATTTTTGCAGGTTCACAGACATTCCCTGGAGCTTGCAGACGAAATTTGCAACATCATCGGAGAAGAAGACGCACTCGCATTCATCCGCATCGCACAAAAAATTTCTGCGAATCCCCCGCGCGAAACTCCTTAAGCCAACAAGATCACAGCAAATAAACTTCAGTGCGGAGTATTGCCGATCACTATGAAAGGTCCGCCATCGGAAAGCATTCTTCGAACATACTATCATCCAAATATATTATATTTATTGTCTAAGAAAATGCGCAGCCTCGCGGCTGCGCATTTTCTTTAACGATTTTTGCCCTGTAATCTTTTCAATATCCTGCGCAAAGCGCATTTGCAGTGCTCATACGTAAGACCGCCTTGAAAATAAGCGGTATAAGGTTCCTTGACAGGAGCGTCGGCAGAAAGTTCAATGGAAGCGCCGCTCACAAAACACCCCGCCGCCATAATAACCTTGCTGTCATATCCGGGCATGTCCCAAGGCTCCAATGTCACAAAGCTATCCACAGGCGAAGCATCCTGCACGGACTGAATAAAATCGCAAAGCTCCTTTGCGGAGGAAAAACGAATCGCACGCGTGATGTCGGAAGGCACCGAATCGGTGATCTTCGGAAAATTCTCAAAACCGAGCAACTCCATGCATTTGCCGATCAGAAGAGCGCCCTTCATCGCCTGTGCGGTAACGTGGGGAGCCATAAAAAAACCCTGATAAAAATACTGATAACCGTAGGCATAAGAACCGACTTCCGCTCCGATGGACGGGGCAGTCAGGCGACGGGCGATCTGATCGATATAAACCCGTTTGCCGCAAAGATACCCTCCCGTCACGGCGAGACCTCCGCCCGGGTTTTTGATGAGAGAGCCTGCGATCACGTCGGCGCCGACATCCGTAGGCTCCCTCTTTTCGGTAAATTCTCCGTAACAGTTATCGACAAAGATAGGACCTGCAAAACCAAGATTTCTCACATATTTACAGACCTCGCCGATCTCTTCCACCGTAAAAGCGTCGCGAAGCTCATATCCCCTCGAACGCTGGATATAAACAACCTTAACTTTTTGCGTGAGAGAACGTTTGATGCCTTCGAAATCAAATTTTCCGTCGACCAGATCTACCTGCGAAAAATCGATCCCGAAATCCCTTAACGAGCCGTTGCCCTCTCCAAAGATCACGCCGCGAATGGTATCGTACGGCATGCCGGAGACGCAGAGCAGAGTATCGCCGGGGCGAAGCAAACCAAACAAGCCGACCGTCAGAGTATGTGTTCCGGAAAGCAGATGCGGAGAAACAATGCCCGCTTCTGCACCGAAGGCATCGGCAAAAACCTGTCCAAGCACATCGCGCGCCTCATCTCCGTAACCGTAGCCGTTCGAAGGCATAAAATGCCGCGCTGCGATCTGGTTTTTCCGAAAAGCCTCCAAAACTTTTTCCTGGTTGTACTCTGCAATTTCATCGACTGCGGCAAAAATCTGCCGCAGACACTCCTCGCTTTTCTTTATTATGTCTGTCATAATAGCTTTATTATCTCCTCCGCCGTCGCTTCCGAAGGCTCCAGCCATCGGATCGGCATTCTTTTGAAAAAAGTCAATTGGCGCTTTGCATAATTTCGGGTCCGCTTTTTGATTATGTCAGACATAGTTTCCAAACTTTGCCCCGATCTTAATCCTTCCGCAACCTCTTTGTAGCCGATTCCCTGCATGCATTGCGCCTCTTCGTCCACACCCTCCCGCAAGAGATTGTTCACTTCGTCGATCAACCCTTCCGCCATCATTGTATCCACCCGCAGATCGATGCGGCGATAGAGCTCTTCTCTCGGCCAGGAAACGGCGAATGCCTCAAACGGAAAGCGCGGCGTCTTCTCGTCATGCTGATCGGATTTCTTTTTTCCCGTGCATTCAAAAATCTCCAGTGCGCGGATGACTCGTTTTTTGTCATTCGGATGCAGAACGGCAGCGCTCTCCGGGTCGACTTCGCGCAATCGCGCAAAGAGCGCATCCGTTCCTTCTTTAAGAGCGAGCTCTTCGTATTTATCGCGAATGGCTTGGTTGCCCTGCACGCCGCCAAAAGAGCTTTGATACAGGAGCGATTGGATATAAAAACCCGTTCCGCCGCAAACGATCGGCACTTTGCCTTCCGTTTGCAGGCGATTGACGATGGGCAATGCGGTTCGTTCATAATCGCTGACCGAATAAGTCTGCCACGGTTCGACGACGTCGATCATGTGATGTCTGATTCCGCGCATTTCCTCTTTTGACGGCTTAGCCGTACCGATGTTCAGTCCTTTGTAAACCAGGAGGGAATCTGCGGAAATCACTTCGGTATGCAATTTTTCTGCGAGCGAAACGGCGAGAGACGTTTTACCCGACGCCGTCGCTCCGCATATAAAAATCACTTTGCTCATATGATTCGCTTAAACATTTTTTCAATTTCGGTCTTGGTCAATCTGACGACCACAGGTCTGCCATGCGGACATTTGAGCCCCATATCTCCGTCCATTTTTTCAAACAGAGCCTGCACTTCCTGTCGGCTCAGCTCCATGCCGCCCTTCACTGCCGCCTTACAAGCCGCCATGGCAAGTTTGTCTCGCAGAAGTTCGGCAAGCCTTATGCCCTTGAGACCATTTATGTCAGACAGAATATCCGAAAAAAACTCTTTCAGGTCGATCGTCTGCAGATCTGTCGGTACAGCCGAAACCTTAAAACTTCCGCCTCCGAATTCCTCAATGTCAAACCCCATGCCGCGGAGAGTTTCCAGCTGTCCGCGCAAAAACTCTGTCTCACATACGTTTGTCGTCAAGAGATACGGTATCAGCATCGGTTGTACAGCGACTGCTCTGTTTTCCATTTTTTTCTTGAGTTCATCAAAAATCAGCCGCTCGTGCGCAGCATGCTGATCAATCAGAAAAGCTTCGTCGCCACGCTCATAAATCAGGTATGTCTGAAACAATGTGCCGCGAAATACGCACGCCGACACGTCAATCTTGGCTTGCTTTGCCTTCTTCTCTTCGAGAGCCGCAAGATATTTTTTATTCTCCGCAAAAGCGTCTTCCTCTTTCGCCTCCCCGCGCACCGCGCTCGAGAAGACGGCGAGTTCGTTTTTTTGTGCAGGAAAAGGCAGATCGATCTGCACTTTTGGTTTGCTCCGCTCGATCTCCGCGCGCGCCTCTTCTACCGTGAACATCGAGCGATATGCGGGCTCAACCGCCTTCCCTTCGGAAGAAGGTTGTCCTTGGCGCAAAAAAGTTTTGTCGCGCTCTCTGTCGTTCCATGTCTGCGATTGAAAGCGCAAATGCTCCGTCGACGAAGACAACGCCTTATCCGAATCTTTTAGCTGAGCCTGCGAAGCTTTCGAAACGTTTTCCGATTTTTTCTCGGAAAAGACAGGCTCCTTCGGTTTTTGACCGCTTTCCGTCTCCGCTCCCTCGTATGTGGATCTCACTTTCACATCTTTCGACACATAATCGAGCGCTTTTGCACTCCCGTCCAGCACCGAAGACACGATCGAATAGACTGCGGCATAGACGATCTGATTGTTTGCAAATCTGACGTCCGCCTTGTTGGGATGCACGTTGACGTCCACGACTTCGGGCGGGATCGTCAAGAATAACACATAAAACGGATACTGCCGCTTCATCATATACCCCGCATAGGCGTTATAGAGCGCCATCTGCAAAGTACTGTTTGTGACATAGCGGCCGTTGACAAACGTACTTTGGTAAGAACGATTTGCCTTAAAATAATTCTGATTGCCGATGTATCCCCAAATGCGGATGCCGTTTTTTTCCGCCTTGACGGGAATGCAATCTTTGAGGATTTTCGCGCCGTACACGGAAACCATGGCCGCTTCCGCTCCGTCTCCGAACGACTGCGCAACCTTTCTCCCGTCTGCCGTAAATGTAAAAGAAACGTCCGGATTTCCCAGCATAAAACGCGTCATCAGATTGCTGACGTCGGACTCTTCCGACTTATCGGTCTTCAAAAATTTCTGGCGGGCAGGCGTATTGAAAAAGAGGTCTTCGACGCTGACCTGCGTTCCCTTGCCGCCGCCGCACTCGATGATCTCCCCGAGCTTTCCTCCGTGACAATCGATGCGATGCGCCGCTCCCTCCTCTGTTTTTGAAACAATCGTGACCTTTGCGACAGACGCGATCGAAGCGAGCGCCTCCCCGCGGAATCCCAGCGTCATGATCTCGTCAAGATCTTCCGCCTTAGCGATCTTACTGGTAGCGTGCGGCAAAAAAGCCGCTTGCAGATCGTCGCGTTCTATACCGCAACCGTCATCCGTCACGCGAACGAGGCGCTTTCCGCCCTCTGCAATCTCCACTTCTATATTTTTTGCCCCTGCGTCGATCGCATTTTCCACCAATTCCTTTACGACGGAATACGGTCGCTCCACCACCTCTCCTGCGGCTATACGATTATAGACGGAAGCCGGCAAAATATTGATCTTAGCCATTGAGTTTCTCCTTCAGGTCGGACAAAAGCAAGAGCGCTTGCATCGGGGACAGCGTATTGACGTCGGTATCGCGCAAAATGCGCTCCACTTCGCTCTCTGATTTTTGCGTCTCATCCTGCCGATAAACTTTTCCCTTCGCTATGTCTTTCTTTTCGAGCTCTTTCAGTATCTCTTTTGCCCGCACTGTCACGACGGAAGGCACTCCCGCCAATGCCGCAACCTCTACGCCAAAGCTCTTGTTCGCGCCGCCGCGCATGATCTTGCGCAAAAACAAAACCGTGCCGTTCATTTCCTTGACGGTGATTTTATAGTTTTTCACGCCGTCCAGCTTGCCTTCCAACTCGGTCAGTTCATGATAATGCGTCGCAAAGAGCGTCTTTGCGCCCACTTCTTTGCTCAAATATTCGATGACCGCCCACGCGATGGACAAGCCGTCGTAGGTACTCGTACCTCTTCCCACCTCGTCCAAGATCAAAAGGCTTCGGTTGGTCGCTTCCGAAAGGATGGTCGCAACTTCGGACATCTCCACCATAAACGTGCTCTGATCAAAGATCAAATTGTCGCTCGCTCCGACGCGCGTAAAAATGCGATCGGTGATCGGGATCTGTGCCGATCTTGCGGGAACAAACGAGCCCATATGCGCCATCAAAACGATGAGAGCCGTCTGCCGCATATAAGTGCTCTTACCCGCCATGTTCGGACCGGTCAGAATCATCATGCGATCGTCGGCGCAGTCCAGCAAGGTATCGTTTGGCACAAAACGATCTTTGGAGATCGCCTCTACGACAGGATGCCTGCCTTCGACGATCTTGAGAGGCGCATTGCTCTCCGCGATCACGGGGCGGCAATATTTGTTTTCCTTCGCCACAGTCGCCAATGCCACGAGGCAATCGAGCAAAGCAATGCCGTGCGCGACCTGTTTAAAGCGTGCGAGATTGGAAAGCAGATCGTCTTTGAGTTCCTGATAGAGCAATGCCTCAAGCTTCAAACAACGCTCTTCGCTCGTCAGGATTTTGTTTTCGACTTCTTTGAGCTCTTCCGTAATATACCGTTCTCCGTTTGTCAGTGTCTGCTTGCGCTGATAATCATACGGCACTTTGTCCTTAAACGATTTGGAGACTTCGATGTAATAGCCGAATACGCGATTGTAACCGACTTTGAGCGGCTTAATGCCCGTACGTTCTCGCTCGCGCACTTCGATGTCCGCTATGAGCGACTTCCCGTTTTTTCCGATGTCGCGAAGAGCGTCCAGCTCCGCATGGTATCCTGCACGGATATAGCCTCCATCCTTTGTCATGGCAGGCGCGTCCGGATCGATCGCCGCAGTGAGTTTGTCTGCTATGTCTGACATATCCGGCAAATCGCACACGATCTCATTGATAATGTCAGACGTAAAACCGGAAAGTTGAAAGCGAATGGAAGGCAATGCATTCAAAGACGCTCCGAGCGCAAGGCAATCTCTCGGCGTCAGATTCCCGTTTGATATCTTTCCCGCGAGCCTCTCGATGTCTCGTATGTTTTTGAGGTCGGAAGCCAGATTCAAACGGACGACGGAGGCGTCAAACAATTCCTGTACGCCGTCGAGCCGCTTCTCGATGTCTTCTTTCTGCCTGAACGGTGCGACGATCAAGCTCGACAGGAGGCGTGCGCCCATGCCCGTTTTCGTCTTATCCAGAAGCCACAGGAGGGAACCGTAACGCTTGTTTTCGCCGAGCGTGCGCACCAACTCCAAATTTCGGATCGCGATCGGATCGAGCTTTAAGTGCTTCTCTTCCGACTGATAGGTGATCGACGTCAAATTTTTCAGAGCGTGCTTTTGAGTATCCTGCAAATAGGAAATCAGCGCGCCAGCCGCAGAGATGCAGCTGGATTTCCCGGCAATTTCAAACGGAGCAAGCGTATTCGTTCCGAATTGCTCCAGCAAATTGCGTTCCGCTCCGCTGACGTTGAATGCCCACGCGAGGTAAGAGGAAACGGGAGGCAACGTCCTGTGAATGAACTCCTTTCTGTCCGCGCTCAGTTCCACGAACCTGTCGTTGGCGATGATCTCCGCCACGCCGAGCTTCAGCATTTGATCGATCGCCGCAGAAGTCGCCCCCTCTCCGAAGTACTCTGTGACGCAGAATTCTCCCGTCGTAATGTCTGCCCAGGCGAGCGCATTCCCGCCCTCGTCGGCATAGACGCAGGCAATATAGTTGCTTGATTTTTCATCGAGAAGATTCTCCTCAATGATCGTACCCGCAGAAACGATGCGGATAACGTCGCGATCCACCAGCCCTTTTGACTCCGCAGGATCGGAAAGCTGTTCGCAGATCGCAACCTTTTTTCCGAGCGCGACGAGCCGAGCGATGTATCCTTCCGCCGCGTGATACGGAATACCGCACATGGGTGCACGTTCTTCCAGCCCGCAGTCGCGCCCCGTCAAAGTCAGTTCCAGCAATTTGGAAACCTCGACCGCATCGTCGAAGAACATTTCATAAAAATCGCCGAGCCGATAAAAGACAACGCAATCTTTGTGTTTCTCTTTGATCTGCATATAATGCTGCATCATCTGTGTAAGCGCCATTTCACACCTCTTCGCCGTACAACGAAATGCCGGAAGCCTCCGTAATCTTCAGCTTGACAAATTGACCGATCTTGTTTTCCTCGCTCTTGAAATAACCCATTCTCCCGTAAACGTCTCTGCCCAGATAATACCCTTTTTTGGCATCAAAATCTTCGCACAAGATCTCGACAACTTTGCCGACATACTTCTCGCTCTTCTCCCTCGTCTGGGAATTGACAAGTTCTATGAGACGCATAATACGTTCTTTCTGTACTTCTTCAGGCACTTGATCCGGCATTTCCGCCGCCTTGGTTCCCTTTCGTTTTGAATAGACGAAAGTGAAAGCGGAGGCAAAATTCACCTCATGTACGAGGCGCATCGTCTCTTCAAAATCCTCTTCCGTTTCACCGGGAAACCCTACGATTATGTCTGACGTAATTTCTGCGTCGGGAATGATGCGCCGAAGCATTTTTACCTTTTCGAGGTATTCCCCGCTCGTATAGCGTCGGTTCATCCTCTGCAAGACGCGGTCGGAACCGCTCTGCACGGGAAGATGAATGAGATTGCAAATTTTATCGTGCTTTGCAATGATGCGCACGAGCTCCTCGTTGAAATCTTTCGGATGGCTCGTCATAAACCGCAATCGGAAATTCCCCTCGACGGAAGCCACGCGATCTAAAAGTTCAGGAAACCCCATCAATCCGCTGTCGTTGCCGTATGAATTGACGTTCTGACCGAGCAATGTGATCTCTTTGTACCCCTGCTCGACCAATCTTTTTACTTCGTCCAGAATGTATTCGGGGCGACGGGAGCGCTCTCTCCCCCTGACGTACGGAACGATGCAATAGGTACAGAAATTATTGCAGCCGTAGTTGATGTTGACCCAAGCGTTGGGAAAACTTGTCCTGACAGGCTCCCTGCCTTCGACAATGCCTCCTTCGTTTTCGAGAACGCTTACGACGCCGCGCTTCTTGGAAGAAAGACGTCTTTCGATGAGCGCAGGCAGCTCGTAGAGATTGTGCGTTCCGAACACGACGTCCACGAACGGAAATTTTTTGCGCAGCACAGAAGGCATATCTTTTTCCTGCATCATGCACCCGCCGACGCAGATAAGCAGATCCGGGTTCTCGCGCTTGCGCTTTTTCAGCGCGCCGATATTCCCAAACGCATGATTTTCCGCATTTTCGCGAATGCAACAGGTATTAAAGACGATGATATCCGCCTCATTTTCGCTTTCGGCAGCAGAATATCCCATTTCTTTTAATATCCCTGCGATCTTTTCGGACTCATGCACGTTCATTTGGCAGCCGTATGTGACAATAAAATATTTCTTTTCCATAATATAACCCAATTTAACCATTCTATTATACCTTTTTTTTCGAAAATTTTCAAATGATTTTCATGAAACGAAAGTGATTTTTCCATACTAATTTTATGAAAAAAGCGCTGAAAATCTCAGTTGCCGCCTGTGCGGTTTTTATCGTATTGCTTTTGAGCGCCGTCGTCGCCTTTTTTGCCGTCACAAGGGGGTGCGAAATCGACGAAAACAAACTTGCGGCCTCCTCGTACAACCTTGTGTTCTATGACAAGGATGAACGGCAAATCCAGAAGGTCTCTTCACTCAATCAGCGTTCCAACACTCCCCTTGCAGACATTCCCCTTCACACGCGCCAAGCATTCTTATCCATAGAAGACAAGCATTTTTACGAACATTCGGGCATCGCACCCAAACGAATCGTCAAAGCTTTGCTTTCAAACATCAAAAACCACTCGTTTCGCGAAGGCGCCTCCACCATCACACAGCAACTCATCAAAAACACACACCTTTCCAACGAAAAAACGATTGCCCGAAAACTCAAGGAAATCCGTCTCGCGCTCATGCTGGAACGAAACCACAGCAAAGACGAAATTTTGGAAATTTATCTCAATACCGTATATTTCGGACACAGCGCTTTCGGCATTACCGATGCCGCAGCCTTTTATTTTGACAAGGAACCGAAATGCCTGAGCGTAGGAGAAAGCGCGCTGCTCGCGGGGCTCCTCCAATCCCCCAATCGCTATTCTCCCTTTCAGAATGCGGAAAAATGTCAAAAAAGAAGAGATCTCGTGCTCACAGAAATGAAAAAAGACGGGGCAATCAGCGAAACAACATACAAAGAGGCACTGAACGAAGCGCTGCCCACAGAAAAACATCGACCGCAAAGCTCGGCATATCTGCGCCTTGCATACGATGAACTGAGCGAAATAGCGGAAGAAAAAGAAATATCGAATTTTCGGGGACTCAAAATATATACCGCCCTCGATCAGGAACTTCAAAACAAACTCGAGAGCATCTCTCCGACGTCAGACGTCGCCATCTGCGTCGCAGACCACACAAAACACACGATCGAAGCATATCAAGCGACGGCAGGAAACATCAAACGGCTCCCGGGGTCGCTCATCAAACCGCTTTTGATCTATGCACCCGCTCTGGAGGAAGGCTATATATCTCCCGAAACACCCATTCTCGACGAAAAGACCAAATTCGGAGATTACGCTCCGTCCAACTTCAAAGATATTTATAAAGGGTACATCAGCGCACGAGAAGCGTTGGCTACGAGCGCAAACATACCCGCCGTCAAACTGCTGAACGAGCTCGGCGTAGCAAAAGGCGTACAATATCTTTCCAAAATGGAACTGGACGCCGGCGAAGATCAGACGCTTGCACTCGCCCTGGGCGGCATGAAAAAAGGTTTCACGCTGACAGCACTCACCGACGCATATTCCACGTTCCCGGAAAACGGAAATTATGCAAAAAACAAGGCGATCGTACGCATCGAATCGGCGGAAGGAGATCTACTCTATCAGACAGAGTACCGAGAAAAAAGGGTTTTTTCCGAAGAAACCGCCACGCTGATCAACGATATGCTTGCCGACACCGTCTCTTACGGCACGGCAAAAAAATTAAAAAATCTTCCTTATGCACTATGCGCAAAGACGGGAACGGTCGGAACGGAACAAGGCAACACCGACGCCTACGCGATCGCCTACACGACCAGGCATACCCTATCCGTATGGCTCGGAAACGCCGATTACAGCACAATTTCCGCGAGCGGAGGCGATTCCTGCGAAATTGTGCGTGAAATATTGCAGAACATTTACGCAAGCCAAAAACCGCAGAACTTCACGAAAAACGGCAATGTGATCAGATGTATGTTAGACAAAATCGCCTACAAAAACGATCATCGGCTGCTCCTGGCAGATGAGAATGCCCCTGCAAAAGAGAAATTTTTCGCTTGGTTCAACCAAAAATACGCCCCCACGAACCGCTCGACATATTTTTCCCTTCCGCGCATCCAGACGCCGCGCCTATCCTACGAAAACGGCAAAGTCACTCTGATATTATGTGACGCAGAGTATTATTCTTACAAGGTGGAAAGGTGCGGCCCTGACGGAAATACAATATTATACAACGATATACAATCAAATACAATAGAGGATTCCGACCTTTTCCCTAATATGACTTATGTCTATCGCATCACCCCCTTCTTTCAAGGGCGAGAAGGCATCCCCGTTACCCTTCCCGCCGTCCGTACAGACGGCGGACAGAAAGAAACCGAACAAACCACTCCTCCGGAGCAATTCGATCCCGTCCCGACACCTCCGCCCATTCTGAACAAAGACTGGTGGAACCAATGATTTTTGTCTCATTTGACTTTGAGGTATGGAAAGATTTCTCTTCTCTCTGCCACGTCTTGTCACCCTTTTGCGCCGCGATGCGAAAGTGAACTTATCTTCTCTTTGTTTTTTCATTTCGCTTTGCCCTTCCCTTCTTGCACTGTTTCAGATGAATATTTTCCGTTCTTTCTCTTCTTGTGCGTTGCTCTTACCTCGCCTCTTGCCCCCTATCATGCCTGCAAAAAAGACAGCCAAATTGGCTGTCTTTCTCTTTTGTTTTTCTTTTATTCGGTTTTTTTCGCTCCTTCTCTTCGTCTTGCGGCATCTATCACAAAACGGATCAGAAACAGCACCCCTGCAATTGTGAGCGCCGTCCCCAAGCCGGTATAAAACATGGCGACACATCGCTCAGGTATGATATGGAACGATCGCAATAAAATGCCGCCCGTCATCATGACCGCCATCAAAATATACGCCTTGAGGTCAAAAAACTTCAGAAAACAGTGCTTTCTTGTGCCGTCATAACCATAGATCCGTTTTACATGTTTTTTGTAGATCCTATAAAACATTGCCATAAACAGGGCAAATACCCCGACCATAGAGAGCGCCATCCACCATTCCCATGCGACGGAAATGGCCGCCATGATGCCGAGCCGCAGAATATTTGCCCCTGCCGCCGTCCAGACGAACGCCGCAATCAGTACGAGATATTCTCTTTTAACCATCTGCGTCCGCCTTTTTGCCGCAATGGAAGCAAGCGACATAGTGGTCCTCTTCGACCTCTACCAGGGGCGGTTCTCCCATCCTGCAAGCCTCATCCTCTTCGGGGCAGCGTCCGCAGAAGCGACAGCCCTTCGGCACATTGATCGGACTGGGAACCTCCCCTTTCAAGCGTATTCTCTCATGTTTTGTGTCGATGTCCGTATCGAAAATGGCAGACATCAAAGCTCGGGTATAGGGATGCATCGGATTTGCAAAAATCTTGTCGACGTCACCGTACTCCATCGTCTTGCCGAAATACATGACCAAAATCCTGTTGCAGATGCGCTTCACTACGGCAAGATTGTGCGAAATAAAGAGGTAGGTAATGTGATATTTCTCCTGCAAATCGAGCAGAAGATTGAGAATCTGCGCATGCACGGAAACGTCGAGCGCCGAGACAGGCTCGTCGCAGACGAGGTACTTCGGCTTCAAAATGAGCGCTCTCGCAATTCCGATCCTCTGCTTCTGTCCGCCGGAAAAGTCGGAAGGAAACCGATCCATGTCTCCCGCGGAAAGCCCCACTTCGTGAAGCATCTGCCCCACTTTTTCCCGCATCTCTTCCCGCGTATATCCGCCCATGATGCGGAGGGGTTCCGAGACGATGTCAAACACGCTGAAACGGGGATTGAGCGAAGAGAACGGGTCCTGAAAGATCATCTGCATGCTTCGACGCGCCTCTTTGAGCTGCTTTTTATCCATCGCCGTCAGCTCTTTTCCTTCAAAAAATATTTTGCCGCTGTCTACCTTTTGGATGCCGAGCGTCGTATTGGCGAGCGTGCTTTTGCCGCAGCCGGATTCTCCGACCAACCCGAACGTCTCTCCCGCCCCTATCTCAAAGGACACGTCCGTCACCGCATGAACGAAGCGTTTCTTTTGAAAGGGATAATCCCTCTTGACGGGGAACGTGACGCAGATATGCTCCAGTTTCAACAAAGGATTTTCATTTTCCTGCATTTTGGATCTCCTGATAATTCCAACATCTTATGCAACGGCCGTTCTCAAGCTCCTCCAGATGCGGCATTTCCTGTCTGCACCGATCGGTCGCATAGGTGCAACGGGGGTGAAAGTAACAGCCCGCAGGCTTGCGCATCGGGGAAGGAAGAGAAGAAGGAATCTGAACAAACTTTCCTCGTTTGTCGTCCAACCTCGCGATCGATCCCAAAAGCCCCATTGTATAGGGATGCAGCGGTTTCATAAAGAGTTCGCGTGTGTTCGCTTTCTCTACGATTTTGCCGCAATACATGACGTAGATCACATCCGCCATATTCATGACGATGGACAGATCGTGCGTGATGAGCATGAGCGCCGTGTTTTGCTTTTTCTGAAGATCTTTCAAAATATCGAGCACCTGCGCCTGAATGGTGACGTCGAGCGCCGTCGTCGGCTCATCCGCAATGATCAGATGCGGGTTGCACGCGAACGCCATCGCAATCAGAACTCTCTGCCGCATGCCGCCCGAAAGCTGATGCGGATATGCCTTATACCGAAGCTCCGCGTCGCTGATACCGACCAGCTTCAACGCCTCGATCGTCCTGCGCTTCGCCTCTTTTCTTACATTGATATGCTTTTTTTGCCCTTCCTGTCCGTCCAGGAAGTTCAGTTTGCCGTGCGCAAGGAAGATCTCATCGATCTGCTTTCCGACCGTCATAACGGGGTTCAACGCCGTCAGCGCGTCCTGGAATACCATGGAAACGTCCTTGCCGCGCACCTGCTGCATCTGCTTGTCGGTCAAATGGAGAATGTCCATGCCGTTCATCTCGAGTTTGTCCATGCGCACGATTGCGGGAGGGGTGGAGAGCAGTTTCATCACGGCGAGCGAAGTGACGCTCTTGCCGCAGCCGGACTCTCCGACGATCGCGGCGCATTGCCCCTGTTCGATCTCGATATCGATGCCTTCGACGGCTCGCACAATCCCTTCTTCCGTGGGGAAAACCACCTTTAAATTTTTAACTTCCAGCGCTTTCATCGTTCCCCCCCTTCTCCGTCACAGGTTCCTCCGCTTTGCCCTCTGCGAGCGCGCTCTCCAGCATATACTCACCGCACCCGAGCATCTCCCGCCCTGCTGGCGACTCATTGATCTGACACGTCGCATATTCGCCTTTCAATTTGCTTCCGTCGTCCATCGAATCAAACACTTCCTGCAGATAGGTATTGTTCAAATGTTTGAACACTTTGACCATGCTGCTGCCCTTGCGCATTCTCGGATTGAGGATTTCCTCCATTGCCAGTCCGATGCGCATGAATGAAAAGACCGCAAGGAAGATGCCTACGCCCGGCGCAAGGATGCTCCACCAATGTCCGAAAAGCATGGCGCCGCTGCTCTGTGCGTCCGCGAGCATTTTACCCCAGCTCACCGCCTCGGGATTGCCGAGCCCCAAAAAGCTGAGCCCCGCCTCCGCGACCATGATGCCTGCGCTGGTGAGCGCCGTGCTCATGATCAAGAGGTTGGAAACCGCGGGAAGGATATGACGCCACATGATGTACCACTTGCTCGCACCCATCAGCTCCGCAGCCTTGACATAATTCGCATTTTTCAGCAACATGACCTGCGCGCGGATGACGCGGGCAAGCCCCGTCCAGCCGAAGGCGGCAAAAACGAGAACGATGACCGCATAGCTCGTTCCGAGCACATTGGTCATGACGATGACGAGCGGCAACGTCGGAATGACGAGCAACACGTCTACGACGCGCATGATGACGGTATCCACCCAACCACCGATATAGCCTGCGGCAATGCCGAGGATAGAACCCAGAACGGCGATCGTAATGCCCGTGATCACGCCGATGCTCAGAGAAGAACGAGCCCCGTAGATGAGCATACTGAAGATATCCTGCCCCGTCGTGATCGACGTGCCGAGCAGGTGCTCCCAAGAAGGCGAGAGCCCCTTTTCCGCGCGCTGCGTGACGTCATACGGGTCGTAAGGCGCGATGATCGGAGCAAATACGGCGCAGACGATCAAAATGCCAGCGATGATGAGTCCGACTCTGCCCTGTCTGTGTTTCCAAAGTTTCTTGAAGAAAGAGCCGATCCCGCCGAGCAGACGAAGAAAAAACATGCCGATTTTTTTCATGATCTCTTTCATCTCTTTTCTCCTATGGTGACGCGAGGATCGAGCAGGCTGTAGACGAAATCGGTCAAAAGATTTGCGACGAGCGCAAACGCCGACATAAAGATCATGATCCCCATCATGAGCGGATAATCGTTGTTGCTGTTCGCCGTCAGAAAGAGCGTACCCATGCCGTTCCAGTTGAATATTTTTTCAATGACGACGGCGCCGCCGATCAAGCCGCTGATGTTCATGCCGAACTGCGTCACGATGGGCAGCATCGCGTTGCGCAACGTATGCCCGTAGATGACGCGGTTGTTTGAAAGTCCCTTCGCCTTTGCGGTGAGAATGAATTCGTCGCCCGATACCGCAATGACGCTGTTTCGCGTGGATTGCCCGTAAGACACGATGCCGCCGATCGCCATGGAAAAGATGGGAAGGGCCGCATTGTACATGACGGTAGAGATCGCCTCCCAGCTCCAGTCAAAATTGGAAACCATGTTCTGATCGGTATAGGCGGGAAAGATCTCCAGCTCAAAGCCGAGATAGAACGAAAGCAGCAACGCGATAAAGAAGGAAGGCAACGCGGTCGTGAACGTCGAAGCGTTCAGAAGCGCCCTGTCCTGCCATCGCCCTCGCTTCCACGCCGCCATGGTGCCTATGAGCACGCCGATGACGAGCGAAATGAGCAGATTCGTGATCGAAAGCACGAGCGTCCAGGGCAGGCATTCCGCAATGCAGTCGATGACCTTCGGGCTTCCCGACTGGTAAGACGTGCCGAGATCGCCATGGAAGAGTTGCGTCATGTAGCGCACATATTGTTCAAACGTCGTGCCGTCCAGCCCGTACTGTTCGCGCGTGATCTCTTTGATGATCTCATATTCTTCATCCGTCATGCCCGCAGTCTGAGGCGGATAGTAACGGCTCGCAGGGTCGGAAACGCCGATGCGCGGGATGAAAAAGCAGAGCGTAACGACGACAAAGAAAATAAATACGGTTAATAAGATTCGCTTGATCACATAAGATGTTTTCATATCGCTATGCCACCTTTACTAAACTTTCCAAAGTGTCGAGGTTGAACATCGTCTCCCCTGCGCCCGCCTGGTATCCCGTAAAACGATCGGTGCGCGCGACGGAAATGGTGTTGGGTGCGTAGACGGGAACTTTGTAATAGACTTCCGCGATCAGAGATTGGATTTCCTTCACGAGAGCGTATTTTCTGTCCAAATTCAACGTCGTCCGCATTTCGTTGATTTTATCCGTCAGCGCCTGATCGGCGAGCCTGCCGTAATTGGACGTGCGGTTGACGGATACGAAGTGCGACTGATACATGATATCCACGTTGGAGACGTTGAAAATGGTCGCCTGGAAGGTCATGTCAAAATCGCCGTCAAACAGATAGGTATCTTCCGCCATCGACCCTTCCGCCTTGTACTGCACGTCGATGCCGATCTTCTGCAGCTGAATCTGCAGGAAAGAGACAAGTTCCAGCTCGCCGGGATTCGCCAGGATCTCGAAGGAGATGCGCTCCCCGTCGGCGAGACGATATCCCGCCGAATCTTTGTTCGGATAGATGCGGTCCAAAATCTCGTTCGCTTCTTTCACTCCGGACGAATAGTCGCCCGCAAGAATGTTTGCCTCCTCGCTGTAAAGTTCGGTCTGGCTGTCGAGCATGAGCCCCGCCGAAGCGGTAGACCCCGCGCCGTTCAGCACCTTTTGCACGATCTCTTCCTGATTGATCGCAAGCGCGATCGCACGGCGCACGTCCGCGTTGCCCAAGATCTCCCGCATCGGCGTCTTGAAATCGTCCAAGGGGTTGACGTTCATAACCAGAGTCTGCACGGATGTCCCCGACACGTTCTTCACTTCAATGTTTTCCTCGTTCTCGAAGAGGCGGAGATAGTTTGAACTCATCGTGTTGTCGAGCAGATCGACGTACCCCTTCAAGAGCGCATAGATCGCGGTATTCTCATCCATGTAGAGCATGAGTTTGATGGTATCCACCTGATAAAGCGCGGACCCGTCCGCCGCCTTGCGGTGATATTCCTCGCCGCGATTCTTCAGGACGATCATTTGCCTGCCGGAGTGCGCCTTGTCCAACGTCCATGCGCCGCAGCCGACGGGGTTTTCATATTGTTTGAGAATTTCTCCGCTCGGGCTCGCGTTGTTGAGCTGTTCCGTTTCCGTGACCAGTCCTCCCCAGATGTGCTCCGGCAAAATGAGGATGGACGTGAACAGCGTCGCCACTGCGCCCAGAACTTTATTGACACGAAGATAGATCACCGTATCTTTTTCCTCTTCCGAAATGGGATACGGGTTCCAGAAATCGTTGTTATCGTAAGTGAACATACCCTGCTGCTTGAGCACGCCTTTTTCCGACTTGTGTTGCAGGTCGGCCGTCCACGCGAGCGCGCCCGCATGGTTGGAAAGCGCATTGTCCGTCGCGATGTCAAACGTATAATACACGTCGTCCACCGTTACGGGCTCTCCGTCGCTCCAGGTCGCGTCGTCGAACAGCGTGACCTTGACCAGCATGTAATCTTTTTTGTCGTCCTCGTAATACGCCTCCACCGCTTCGTAGTCGATCTTGCCCTCTGCGGTGCGCAATTCGTTTCCGTTGTAATCGGTATAGCACCAATCCTTGCCGATGCAGGGCAAATATTCGCCCGTCTCTTCGTCAAACGAGAACAACGTGTTGTAGACCAAGCTTGCGACCGTCGTCGCAACGCCGTCCCTTGACAGCCAAGGCATGAAAGAAGTCGGGAAGGCGGTAGAAACCACTCCCACATACAGCGTGGAAGAATTGTCGTTTCTGCGCTCGGATATGGATGTACTGCAACCCGTCAAAGCGCTGATCCCCAAAACCAGGCAAAGTAACATTGCAGCTGTTTTCCTTTTCAAAGATTTCATCGTTCTAATTCCTAAACGAGTTTTGCGCGCCCTGCGCGCCCGTCAAATGTTTGCGCGGGCGGGAAAGCCGACCGCCTTCCCGCCGCGCCCCTTCCCGTTACTCCTTGGGCATGGGATATTCCAGTTTTGTGCCGAATCCTTCCTTCGTTGCGCTGTTGTCGTAGATCTCTTCGATGTCCATGACGTAAGCGGGATATTTGAGCCATCTGTTCATGTCAGGCGTGTGGTACATATCGTGCTGCGCGTTGATGAACTGCTGATAGATCTCTCTCTTGCCGGATTCCATTTCATCGTAAATGTGCATGGTGCCGCGCACTTCGAAGGAGATCATGGGAGGCTGATAGAACATCAGCGTCGCCTGCGGATTTGCCTTGTAGTTGGCGTAGGAATGCTTCTTCGCCATCTCCAGACTTCCGATGTGCTCGAAGTCCACCCTGTGCTGCGCCTCTTCGCCGTACATGTACTTGATGAGGACGCCGAGCCCGCGCTTGGAATACGTCTTATCCTCGGGATCGTACGTCTTGATGTGATTGATGTAAGCTTCCAACGTCTCCTCGAGATATTCGGGCTTCGGCATGAATCCGATTCCCTTGATGCTGCCGTTCAGACCTGCGGGTCCGTCGGAAATGAACGTCGGATCGTGCGAACAGAAGCTTAAAAACATCTTTTCCGGCGTGATCTGCTCGCCGTTGTATATCTTCATTACCGTCTTTGCGCGCGTATTGAACGCCCAGTTAAAAAATGCCTTTGCCGATCTCATATCGTTTTCCTCCCTGATTTACTCTGCCGCTCTCGAAAAAGCCAGCTCGGTGCGCGGGGTACCCTCTACCATGCTGAATTTCAATCCGCTGATGCTGTCGGTATCCATATCATAGCCGCCTTCCAGTCCTTCGGTCACGCCGTCGGGCAAAAGGTATGCCGTTCCCATCAGGCTCAAGCCGAGAAAGCCGCTCTCCTCCATGACGACCTCTCCGCTCGCCGCGTCTTTGCTGACGTAGCTGTAAGTGCCGTCGGCGCAGATCGAAAGCGTCATGTCATAGCTGCCGCCCATCATGGACGCCTTGGACGCGACGTACGTTGCGACGACGGGAGCGTCCTCCGCCTTGACGATGGTGATCTCCACCGTATCTTTTGCCATCGGGCTCATCTTGACTTCCGCAGTGATCTGCGTCTCGGATTCCGCCATGACAGACTCGGTCAGGTCTTTGGTATCGTCCTCCGCTTCCGTATAGACTTCGGAAGTCATTCTGCAGACGGAACCCATCATCGTATAGGTGCCGTAATCGTATGCAAACATCGTGCCGCCCATCATGTCGAAGGTAACGAACGCCGTGAACTTACCGTCTTCGCGCAAGTTGAGGTAATACTCATACACGACTGCGCTGCCCATGCCTGCGGACTCGTACGTTCCCGTGTAAAGTCCCTTCTCCAGAACCACTTCGGGCACCTCGCTGCCGCCCTGTCCGACAGGTACTGCGTAGAGGTAATTGCTTTCGCCCGTGTCCTCGTTCTCCATAGGGCTGCTCGGCTTGGTGGAACCGTAATAGACAGTGCCTTCAAACTTGAGGCTGCCGTCCGCTTCCGTCTTCAAGGTCGTCGTCTTGCCGCTCGCCGCTTCGCCGTTGATCGTGGAATAGACCATGATATACCCGTCGGAAGAAGCTCTGACCGTTCCGCTGTTCTTATCGACCGCAAAATCCGTCGAGTTCGAGAACATAAACGCGCCGTCCTCCTCAATTCTCAGATACACGGTGAGGGGCATACCCAGAGCCGACAGGTCGATGGAATAATCGCCCACGATCTCCGCCACTTCCGACTCGACGGGTTCCGTCGTGACGGGTTCCGTCGTCGCGGGATTCGTCGTGTCTCCGCCGTTTTCTCCGCAAGCCGTCAAGCCGACCGCCATTGTCGCCGCCAGCATCAATGCCAGGGCAAACCGCCAAACTTTTTTCATAAAAAAGTCCTCCTTTTTTGCTTTATATCGCGGGCTCTTTTGAGATCGCCGCTATTTTTCAACAATAAAATCTTTTCCGAGGGGAGAGAGAGAAAGCACCCTCTCCTCCTGCTCACGCGCCTCTCTGCGAAGCGCTTCCGCGCGCGACGTCATTTCTTGCACGAACGGCTCGTCGCGAATGCCTGACAGATTGATCTTTACGTTCAGAAGCGCCCCATAGACTGCCGTCCTCGCCAACATGGCGGACACGAGCGCGTCGCTCGCCGCGTTGGCATTGCCCAGCTGCAAGACCTTTTCCGCAAGAGGAAAGATCTTTGCCGCAGCCACAGCAGTCCCGAGCGGGATCTCCGCCGCCGCCTTGAGCGCGGATTGCATCTGTGCGCGCCTGAACGCCTTCTCTTCTTCCGTCGCCTTCGGCAGGCGGATCGCCTGCATATAGCGTTCGAATCCGTCCGTATCTTTCTGAACGCACGCCTCGAGCTCCGCTCTGAGTTCCGCCGCGTTAGCCGCAGTCTCCGCCATCTTCTCCGTCTCGGGGAATTTTTCGCCTTGGGACAGATTTGCGACCATTCCCGCAAGCGCCGCGGCAAGCGCCCCCGCGAGCGCCGAAACGCTTCCGCCTCCCGGGGCGGGCGAATTGCTCGCCGTCTCTTTCAGAAACTCCTCCACTCTCATCTCGATCAGTTTCATAGCAGATAACTCTCCAGCACCTGATCGGAAGAAAAGTTCTCGATCTGCAGATAATATTCCGCGCAATCGATGAGCGCCTGCATAGGGACGAGCCCGATCACTTCGCTCCCGATCACGTTGACGCCAAACCTGCGGCACTCCGTCTTGATCGCCTCAAACACGCGATAGATCGCCGTCTTGCTGTAATCGGTCAGATTCATGGAGACCTGTACGATGCCGCGCTCCTTGAGTTCGACGGGAAGCGCCTTGCAGAAGCGGAACCCGCCGTTGACGTATCTGACCGTCCGCACGATCTTCCACGCAATGTCCATATCCGAGGTGGCGAGATTGACGTTGAACGCCACCAACGGCGCGCGTGCGCCGATCGCCGTGACGCCGCCCGTGGGGTGAATGGTGGCGGGGCCGAAATCGGGCTTCCAGAGCGTCTGATCTTTCATCTTTTCCGCCATGCCCTCGAACTGTCCCTTGCGGATGTCGGCGAGATTGACCCTGTGCGGCGCGCTCGCCGATGCTTCGTAGAGGAAGAAGGGCTGTGCATATTTTTCGCTCGCCTCCTTTGCCGTCGCCTTTGCGAGGGCGTCCGCCTCCTCCATGGTCGCGTCGCGTATGGGAATGAACGGAATGACGTCCACGGCTCCCATGCGCGGGTGCTGCCCGCTGTGCTTTGTCATATCGATGAGCTCGAGTGCCTTGCCGACCGAGCTCACCACGGCGCTCTGCAACGCCTCCGCCTCGCCGAGCACGGTGACCACCGTGCGGTTGTGATCTTCGTCGGAAGAATAGTCCAACAACTTGACGCCCTTCTTGCCGCGAAAACAATCGACGATCTGATCCACCTTCGCAAGGTCTCTTCCCTCACTGTAATTCGGAACGCATTCAAACAGCTTCGCCATACACTTTTTCTCCTTCGATAAAAACTGATTTTACGAGATTGATGCCCGTATAATACGGGAGACATTTTAGCTCTTTGCAGTCAAAAATGAGAAAATCTGCCCGTTTTCCGACCTCAATGCTGCCGACAAGCGCCTCCCTGCCGCACGCCGCCGCGCCGTTGATCGTGAGCGCCGAGATCGTCTCTTCCACACTCAGTTTCATATAGATGCAACAGAGCGCAACGAGCAACGGAACGCTGTAAGTGCAGCAGCTCCCGGGGTTGAAATCGCTCGCCGCCGCGACGATCGCGCCGCCGTCGATGAGCTTTCTCGCAGGGGCATATTCCTCACCCAGACAAAACGCCGTGAGGGGCAACACCGTCGCCACTGTGGACGAGCGAGCCAACGCCCCGATGTCGCGATCGCTGACTTGCAGGAGATGATCCGCCGAGCAGGCGCCCGCTTCGACCGCCAGCCCCGCGCCGCCGAGCGGCGTCATTTCGTCCGCGTGTACCTTCGTCCGCAAGCCGAGTTCCTTCGCGCGGGAGAGATACCTTCTCGCCTCATCGAGCGAAAACGCGCCGCGTTCGACGAAGATATCGGCAAATTCGCAGAGTCCGCTTTTCGCCGCCGCAGGCAAACTCTCCGCAAGACAATAATCGATGTATTCTTCGCTTCGCATGCCGCGCGGCACCGCATGCGCCCCCATAAACGTAGGGACGAGCCGCGTCTTTTGCGAAGTCCGCAGCCGTCTGACGACGGAAAGCTGCTTGAGCTCGGTCTGCGTGTCCAGCCCGTAACCGCTCTTGATCTCGCAGGTCGTAACACCCATCGCCAGCATGTGAACGAGATGCTTCTTGGCCTGCGCCTCCAGCGCCTCTTCGCTCGCCGCGCGCGTCGCGTCCACCGTGTTGACGATGCCGCCGCCGCGCTCCATGATGGAAAGATAGCTGTCTCCGCGCAGTCTCCAGGAAAATTCCTCCGCACGCTCTCCTCCGAAGACGAGATGGGTATGCGAATCGACGAATCCGGGCGTCACCAGACGGTTTCCGCAATCGAACGCCTCGCCGCGATAGCCCTTTTCGAGGTCCTCCCTCTTTCCGACGGCGGCGATCCTGCCGTCTCGGACGAGAAACGCCCCGTCTTCGATGACGCCGACTTCCCGCATCGCCGCGCCGCGCCTGACGCCGCCGCGACAGGTCACGAGCTCGGATATTCCGCGATACAGCCGTTCCATCAGAAAAACTTCTCCAAAAGTTCGTCGCTCGCGCAGAAGGGAACGGTAACGCAGTCGTCCGTTTCCCGATTGTAAGCGCGCACCGTCTCCATGGCGTGCTCGCAGCGAGCCCAGCTTCTCCTCGAAACGCCGATCATCGTATCCCAGACGACCGCCTTTCTGATGATCTCGTCCACCCGCGCGCTGCCGTCGAGCACCAGCCCGAAGCCGCCGTTGATCGCTTTGCCGATGCCGACGCCGCCGCCGTTGTGCAGTGCGACGAGGCTCATGCCCCGCGCCGCGTTGCCCGCATAGCACTGCACCGCCATGTCCGCCGTGACGTTGCTCCCGTCGTAGATGTTGCTCGTCTCGCGATAGGGAGAATCCGTTCCTCCCGTGTCGTGATGATCGCGCCCCAGCATGACGGGTCCGATCTCTCCGTTTCGGATCATTTCGTTGAATTTCAAGGCGATGTCCCGCCTGCCGAATGCATCCTGGTACAGAATGCGGCACTTTGTGCCGACCACGAGGCGATTCTTTTCTGCGTCGCGGATCCAGATGTAATTGTCTCTGTCCTGTCCGCGGCGAGTCGGATCGATAACGGACATCGCCGCCTCGTCCGTCTTGCGGAGGTCCTCCTCCTTTCCGGAAAGACAACACCAACGGAAGGGCCCGTAGCCGTAGTCGAAGAGCATGGGCCCCATGATGTCCTCCACATACGAAGGGAAGATGAATCCTTCGGACGTATCGAAGCCGTTTTTCGCGATCTCTTTGACACCCGCGTCGAACACCGCCCGCATGAAGGAATTGCCGTAATCGAAGAAATAAGTGCCGCGCCGCACGAGCTCGCGGATGAGCTCGAAATGCTTTTTCAGCGAAGCGTCCACCAGTCGCCTGAACGTCTCTTTGTCTCTCGCCAACAGCCGCGTGCGCTCCGCAAAGTCGATGCCCTGCGGACAATATCCGCCGTCGTAAGGGACGTGACAGCTCGTCTGATCGGAGAGAAGATCGATGTGTATGTTTTGCTCCACCGCATAGGCGAGCAGGTCTACGATGTTGCCGTGGTAGGCAATGGAGACGCTCTCCTTCTTCCCGCAAGCCTCCTTCGCCCAGGCGAACGCCTCCGCCCTGTCTGCGGTGATCTTGCCGACCCAGCCCTGCGAATGGCGCGTGCGGATGCGGCTCTCGTCCACTTCCGCGATGATGCCGACGCCGTGCGCGATCTCCACCGCCTTGGGCTGTGCGCCGCTCATGCCGCCAAGCCCCGAAGTGACGAACAGCTTTCCGCTCAGATCGCCGTCTGCAGGGATGCCCAAGACCTTTCTTCCCGCGTTGAGTATGGTATTAAACGTGCCGTGTACGATGCCCTGCGGGCCGATGTACATCCAGCCGCCCGCCGTCATCTGTCCGTAATTGGAGACTCCCATCGCCGCCGCGCGCGCCCAGTCTTCGGGATCGTCGAACATGCCGACCATCAGTCCGTTGGTGATCACGACGCGGGGAGCTTCCTCTCTCGAAGCGAACAAGCCCATGGGATGTCCGCTCATCATCACGAGCGTCTTGTCGTGCGTCAGCTCCTCCAGATAGCTGCGGATGAGCCGATACTGCATCCAGTTCTGGCACACCTGCCCCGTCTCCCCGTAGGTGACGAGCTCGTAGGGATAGAGCGCGACCTCATGATCGAGATTGTTGTCGATCATGACCTGAAACGCCTTTCCCTCCACGCACTTTCCTTTGTATTCGGAAATCGGCTTGCCGTAAATGCGGTCTTTGGGCATAAAGCGATAGCCGTAGATCCTGCCGCGCTCTTCGAGCTCTTTGGCAAACTCGGGCGCGATCTCCTCCTGCCATTCCTCGGGAATGTAGCGGAGCGCATTTTTGAGCGCCAGACGCTTTTGCTCGGCGCTCAGTTTTGCCGTGCGCTTGGGCGCGCGCCGCACGCCCTCTCTGAATTCGGGATAAGACGGGAGCCGCCCGTTTTCCCCGAGCACCTGTTTCATGTCTTTTTCCATATTCGCCCCTTAAAAATCGATGGAGCCCGTAAGCTCTTCCACCCGCGCGAGCAGCGTACCGTCTATGATGCGCGCCTCGCACTCGTTGATGTCTCCGTAGATCGGTCTGTCTTCCTTGAGGTGCGGCACGACCTCCCGAATGCATTCGTACGCCGCCTTTGTCCCGGGGCCCATGCCCTTGTCGCCGCGCAGATCGATCGCCTGACACGCGCACATGAGTTCGATCGCCAGCACGCGCCGTGCGTTCTCCAGAATTTCATGCGCCTTCCGCGCCGCGATGGTACCCATGGAGACGTGGTCTTCCTGGTTCGCGCTCGAAGGGATGGAATCGACGCTCGCAGGGTGCGCCAGCACTTTGTTTTCGGATACGAGCGCCGCCGCCGTGTACTGCACGATCATGTAACCGCTGTTCACGCCGCCGCACTCGACCAAAAAGGAAGGCAGTCCCGAGAGCGCAGAGTTGACCATGCGCTCGATGCGCCGCTCCGAGATGTCTGCGATCTCGGCGAGCGCGATCCCCAGAAAGTCAAAACTCAAAGCCATCGGCTGGCCATGGAAGTTTCCTCCCGAAATCGCCTCTCCCGTCTCGGAAAAAATGACGGGGTTGTCGGTGACGGAATCCACCTCGATCTCAATCTTATGCAAGACATAATTGACCGCGTCCTTGCTCGCGCCGTGCACCTGCGGCGTACAGCGGAGGGAATAGGCGTCCTGTACCCTCTTTTCTCCCTGTTTCGTGACGTTTTTGCTCCCCTTGAGCAATCTGGAGAGAATGCGCGCCGTGTCGATCTGCCCGCGATGCGGACGTATCTCATGCATGCGCGGATCGAGCGCGTCCACGATCCCGTTTTGCGCTTCGAAACTCATTGCCGCCGCCACGTCCGCGATCTTCAGAAGGGAGAGCGCGTCGTAGACGGTCAATGCGCCGACCGCCGTCATAAACTGCGTGCCGTTGATGAGCGCAAGCCCCTCCTTTTGCATGAGTTCCTGTACGGGGATGCCCGCCGCCTCCATGGCGGCCCTGCCGTCCATGATCTCGCCTTTGTACTTCGCCTGTCCGAGCCCCAGAACGGGGAGAACCATATGCGCAAGCGGGACCAGGTCTCCGCTCGCACCCAAAGATCCCTTCTCTGGCACGACGGGCGTGACGCCTTCGTTGAGCATACGGATGAGCGTATGCACGATCTCCAAACGGATGCCCGAATAACCCTTGGCAAAGTTGTTGACGCGCAGCAGCATCGCCGCTCGCACCACTTCGTCGGTAAAAAAATTTCCCGCGCCTACCGCGTGGGAAACAATCAGGTTTTTTTGGAGGCTGTTCGTATATTCCTTTTCAATGAACGTCTCGCTGAACATTCCGAACCCTGTCGTTACGCCGTAAACGACTTTCGAATCCTCAACCAACCGATCGACCACACGCCGAGATTGCACTATCTTTTCTTCCGCGCTCGGCGACAATGAAACTTTGGCACCCTGTCTCGCCACATTCACAATTTGCCTCAACGTAATTTCACTGCCGGTGATCACAACTTCGTTCATCGTTTCCTCTTTTCTGACCCGATTTTTGTCAGTTTGTTCCGGTTTTTTACGCGTTCAGGGATACCGCAAGTCCTTTGCTTTGTCCGCCTTCGATCTCCTCCGTCCTTTGGAACATCCTCCTGAATATTATTGTATATACTATAACACGCCCGCTTCAAACAGTCAAGCGAATAGATAAAACCTTCTCATTTCGATTTTTCGATAGTTTCTATAAGTAAATATTATTCAATTCACAACAAACAAACACCTCGCTTTCGCTTTTTTCACGCCGTTTTCAAATACCGTTGACTTTTGAAGTCGCTATGATATAATAGGATTGAGGCGCATGCTCTCAAACGATTTATGTTTTTATTCTTTTTCCCAACAAAACGGCGGCTTTCTTCCGTTTAATGGGCGAAAGCGAAAGGAACGGATATGCAGAATTTGCAAAAACGAAAGCTCGACGCGCTCATGAAACGAGTGATCGAGGGAGACAACGATGCCTTTTGCCTCCTGTACGAGGCCACCGCCAAAGGAATATTTGCCTTTGCATACTCGTATCTGGGAAAGAGGGAAGACGCGGAAGACGTCACGCAGGAGACCTTCTTTGCCGCAAAGCGGAAGGCGCACCTCTATCGTCCCGGGACGGACGTCAGAGCCTGGCTCTTTCAGATTGCAAAAAATCTTTCGCTCGATGAACTGCGGAAGAAGAAAAACAGCGCCGCGCCCCTGGGCGACGCGCTCGAAAACACCCTCTCCGTCAAGCCTCAGCTGACCGAACTCGACGCGCTCACCGCCTGCCTCGACGAGGCGGAACGGGAAATCGTACTTTTGCACGCGGTCTGGCAATACAAGCACAGGGAGATCGCAGAGCTCACGGGGACGCCGCTCGGAACGGTGACCTGGAAATACAAGAAGGCGCTGGCAAAACTTCGCGACTACTTAAAGGAGGATCTATGAAACAATCTGATTTTTTTGAACGTCTCAACAAAGAACTCGATCTTGCGACTCCTCCTATGAGCGAAGAGCTCAAAAGCGAACCCATCCCTCTTGCGACGCACGAAGAAAAAGAACAAGCCTTTTCCTTCCGCGACGCGAAGAAGAAACGCCTGCGCTTTTGGGGCATCGCCACCTCGGCGGCATCCCTCGTCATCGCCTTTGCACTCCTTTTGAGCAACGCGCTCGGCGCATTCACCGTCGCACCGCAATACATCACCATGCGGCTGGACATCAATCCCTCGCTCACCGTGGTTCTGGACAGGAACTACAACGTAAAAAAGGTTGTCAGCGCAAACGCGGACGCAGATACGCTGTTGTCGGACGAAACGTTTTGCAGCTCTCTCGTCGGCGAACACGCAGAGAATGCCGCCGTCTCGATCGCAGAGCGCGCCGCACAGACGGGTTACTTCGATCTGGAAGAAACGGGAACGGCACAGCATTTCAACGAGATCACCGTCTCCGTTCTCTCTGACGAAGCGATGCCGAAAGAGATTGCAAGCGGCATCGAAAATAAACTGACCTCTTTCTTCTGCGAACGGGGCATCTACGTCTATGCGCACGTCGAAGAAAGGAAGAGCGAAGAGGCGCAAGCCGAAGTCGCCGCCGCCGAAGAGCGGGACGTTCTTTGGTATGAGTTTGTCGCCGCAAGCGAAAACCTTGACCTGACCGCCCTTTGGACGCTCGCAAAACGTACAGTCTTCGATTACGCCGAAGATCTGCTTGCGGACGCGCTCGAAAAATACGATCTGTTCGGACAGATCGACGCGCTCAACGATCAAATCGCCGCCGATCCGCAGGGAAAGGGCAAGACGTACTGGACGATCGGAGGAGACGAGAATCAGAACATTTCCGAACTGTGCAGCGACATAAAGGCGCTTTTGGAGCGATTGTTTCTCCTATACGGCACCGACTGCCGCGAAAAGGACGCGCTCTCTTACCTAAAATATCTCGCCGCGTCTTCCTACCGCGCAACGATCTCTCAGGAGAGCATTTCCTCTCTCAGGAAACTGAACGAGACGGGCATCGACGACGAGACGTTCTGCGGAATCGAAAATCTCACGCTTCGGCTTCGGTATTATCAGCTGATCTCCAACGATTTCTTCCAGGAGATCGCGACGAGCATACTGGAAGGAGTCGCAGAGGGAGCCGAACTCATCTTACGCGACATTGCCGAACTGACCGAATGCCGCATGCAGGACCGCTATGAAAAATATTCCGTGCTCTTTTCCCTGGAACGCAGTTCGATCTCCGAAAGCGCATACGCCGAATTCCTGATCCGCATCGGCAAAAATTAAAAAATAAAAAAATTGCAAGATTGCCAATAAAACGCCCCTCCGTTTCGTTTAATGGGCGAAAACGGAACAAGATAGAATCACAAATCGTTTCGATTCCGAAAAAGGAGGCAACATCATGAAGAAAAAATTTGCATTATTGATGGCAGCGGGACTGTCGGGAGCCATGATGCTCTCCCTCGCCACGGCTTGCGGCGACAAAGGAAAAGCCGCCTACTATGTGGGAATAGACGTCAATCCTTCCCTATCCCTGGTCCTTGACAAAAACGACACCGTCATCTGCGCCATTGCGAACAATGAAGACGCACAGGTACTGCTTTACGACGAAAACCTTGAAGGCATGAGCGCGGAAGAAGCGGCGCAGCGCATCGCAGAACTCTCCTTTGAGCTCGGTTACCTGAACGAAGACAACCACGGCGTCAACATCACGATCGAAGGGAAATCGGAAAGAGCTGCGGAAAAACTGGAGAACAAAATTCAGAAATCGTTTGTCGCTTCGGCGGGCGAAGGGTTTGCTCTCACGTTCACCTCTCAGGGTACCTTCTCCGCCAACCGCGAATTAGAGGCGCTCAAAGCGGAGTATTCCGCGAACGCGTCCATTCAAGAACTTACCTTGGGGAAATTCGAACTCATCGTCGAAGCGCAGCGCGCAGACAACACCCTTTCCGTCGAAGTCGCGGCAGAGATGGACGTATCGGAACTCGTCAACCGCCTGGCAGACGCGGCGGAAACCATCGAACCGTATGCGACGGCTGCTTACGACGCGGCAAAGACGGCGGCGGCGCGGATCTATTACGATACGAAAAGCCAGCTTCTCGACAGCATCTGGCTGGCGCCCTACAACGCCGACGCAGTCGCGTCCCTCATCCCGGGCTATACCAGAAAATATTCGATCAACTACGGACTCGTCTACAACGTCTACACCGCTTCCGCCCGCACGCTGAACGCGGCACTCGACGTCGCGGAAGCAGCAGAGCGGAAAGCCGAACAGACGGCAGTCTCCGACGCGACGCTCAACGCCGTAGCCGACACCCTTCGCCTGACGGACGACGAGCGCGAGGCATTCTTTGCGGAAGTTGCGCAAAACGGAAAGACCGTCGCCGTACTCGACGAATACCTCAACCGATACTTTAAAAACATGACGGAAGAAGAGCTCGCGGCGGCAAAAGCGGAATGGAACGAGCTGATGCAGGAAGTACAGAAAGAAGCCGATCGGATCGACGCGCTGATCGCAGACGAATACAAAGCGGCGCTGAACAAACTGGCGATCGACACCAAGGCGATCGTCTCCGACCTGATACCGGACAGAGTCAAAGACACGGTGGGCGAATATCTGACCGAATTGGAAACGCTCATTCAGGAAATCGAAAGCGCCGTCGACGGAAAAGAACCCAAGCCCGCGACATACGCGACGCTGGAAGTCTTCGAAAACCGCGCGGACGAGATTCTCGGAAAGATGAGGACGGACCTCACGGAAGAAGACCTGCAAAGCGTAGAAAACGCGCAAGCGGCGATCGACAAATTACTCTCCGCGGCAGAAGAAAAATTTCAGACTGCAATCGCCGACGCGGAACGGCTGGCAAGGGAACACCTGGAAGCGCTGAAAGCGGCGAGAACGAATCCATGACGCCGCGCAAGCGAAACGCAAAAAACAGAGGGTTGAATTTCCCTCTGTTTTGTATTTTGCATTCCGTGCTTCATGGTGCGAGGCTGCGGGCCGTCATGCTGTCGAAAAAAGTTCCTTCGTTGCGCCGCCCCTGTCATGGGGCGGCGCAACGAAGGAACCAATTTCTTTACGGCACGTCTTTGTTTTTCAAGTCCGTGCCGATAAACGGCACCTCAAAAACAACTCTTCCGCTCAAGAGATGGTCATTTTTATTGTCGACGCACGCACTGCTTTTCTCGGTTTTCAATCCACCCACCCCGTGCGGGGTGGGACTATAAGCATCAGAT